>JAEFBC010000299.1 GCA_016292155.1 Saccharofermentans sp.
AAACGGTGCATATATGAGCGCAGCCATGCTGACTAAAGTATATGTTTGAATACTCATTCCGGCTTTCGCGAGTTCTTCAGCAATATCCACACCGGCAGACTCCGTTGCTGCAATATAATACGATCCTGTCGTATCAAAGAAGTACGGGAAGATCACGAAGAAAAGAGCTGCGCCTGCTGCAACAACAGGAATTACTCCATAGGCCGCGAAAAACAGCCATCCGATATTCCCCTTAAACTTCAGCTTCCAGCCCATGCCCTTAAAGCTCGCTTTCGAGATCAATGCTGCAAGAAGCGGAGCAAACATGCAGACTGCAAGTCCCATCTGGAAGACCGTCGTTCCGGTCATTCCCGGGTTGTTTACCTTATAGAGCGATACAGCGATCTGTATCGTCCACGCTATAAGATATGTAATTACTACAAACTTTATTACTTTCTTTGTATCCATAACCATCCTTCTTCCATTTCACTTTATACTTTGTATGCTTTGTATTAGTTCTTGTAATACAAAGCATACATCCATCCAGATTCCCTGTCAATATGTTTTCGAGCGTGAAGGACAGTTATCGTCGGTTACTTATTTAAAAAGGTTTTATCGGAAATAACATTCATATCGATATATCTCTCAGAGCCGTTGTATCCCTTCAGAACATGGCGGTTTGAATACTGCCAGATAGTCCACTTGATATCACTTGGGATCTTACTGTATACACTTCTGTACCAGATACCGCAGTCGGAAAAATCATCTTTTACTATAGTGTCGTATGTAGCGCTGCTTACATAGATTACTGGCTTTACACCGTAATGTTCCGTAAGAATATCCACCATTGTTCTGAGTTCTTTCTTTACAGCCTCTACATTGATGTCATCCGCGGTATGAAAGCTGCCGTAGAATTCGACATCGATTACCGGAGGAAGCATATCAGGAAGCGCTTTTACGGTTCCGCAAAAGAGCTTGGCCTGATTTTCACCTGAAGATTCAAAACTGAAGAAATGATATGCACCTATTCTAAGATCTGTTTTTGATGCGCCCTGCCAGTTTGCTTCAAAGCAGCGGTCTACAGTAGATGATCCTTCGGTCGCTTTGATGTATGCGAAATCAATCTCCTGCGAAGATAAAACGTCCCAATCGATATCACCCTGGTACGAGGATACATCCACGCCTTTTATGGTATATCCGTTCAGTTCAGGATAATTCATATGAAGTATTCCGAAATAAAACGCAGCGCACAAAGACCCGCCCAGCAGGATCAGGCATGCCAATGCAATTAATATGTTTATAAGTAACGGGTTATTCTTCATTAGATAATTATTCTTTCTCTATTACCTTTTCAAGAAAGATCTTCTTTTCGAATCCGCCGCGCTTTGCTCTTTTCTCATCTGCCAGTCTTTCGATCTCTTCGAGAGTAGCATTTTCGAGTCCTGCCAGAGACCTTATGACTTCGATCATGTCAGCTAATTCTTCTAATCTCTCCCCGCCTTCAGATTCAATGACTTCTTCGTACTCTTCATTAAGTTTTGCTTCCAAAGACTTCTTATATTCTTCATCAGTAAGAAGCCTTGTTACCGGCGTCTCATTATTGGCGATGATTATATCCGGAATATTATCTCTTACCAGTTTGTTATATGTTCTTTCCATAGTGTTTTTCCTATTCTTATAATCTGTAATCTTAATTATACAGAAATTCTTTATCACACACTTAAATCCGGGAATAATAAAAAACGACCGGAATAATCCGGTCGCCGCCATTAAAGGACTATGGTGGATGCTACAGGACTCGAACCTGTGACCCCCTGCACGTCAAGCAGGTACTCTAGCCAGCTGAGCTAAGCATCCGATTTCGAACTTTGAAAGTATACCTTGTTTTATTGTATTTGACAATCAGTACTTTAAAAATGAACCGAATGGCCTTTATTAACAAATTGTAAACAGATTTGTTAATAATTCCCTTCACATTCTTATATTACAAATTATGCTTTTTTATCAAAAATCTTCGTTTTATTTGATAATTCCGAAGCGGCAGATACCCCGAAAACCTTTGAAAAACAGCAGTTTTACATCAATCTGCACAAAAACCCGCAAGATCGATTGTTAAGATATACAAAATCGAAGAAATTGTGGAAATTATGAACACATTGTGAACGAACTATGATATATTTGTTTCATAAGAAGCACTTATGTATTCGGGGAGGTTGCTTATGAGAAAGATTGGAAAGACACGCAAGGGCTTTACTCTTGTCGAGATGGTATTGGTAATAGCCATCATCGTAATCCTTGCAGGAGTTCTTGTTATCGGTATAGGTTCTTACCTTAACAAAGCAAGAGCAGCTACATCTTCTGTTACACAGCACAATATTTCAGTAGAGACTCTCAATTCTGAGATCCAGTCACAGCTCAACTAACAGAATAATCACAATTTAGATATCTAGAGTATTTTGACCTGTCTCAAGGGTGATCAGACATCAAAACCTCTTATCCATAAAAGTGAAGCACGCAAAAAGCCTCCCTAACTTTAGGGAGGCTTTTTGTAGGTACAGTAATTATTTATTTCTCAAGCGTTACTTTAAGGAGCTGCGGATTGTGGTCGCTGTTCTTAAATCCGAGATCCTTAACTTCATATGAATCGACGCGGATATTTTTCGAGAGGATAAAACCATCGATGATGTAATACTGCAGAGAATTCTCATTGCCTGTAAGAGGCTTATAAAGTGATCTGCATGAAGCAACGTCAGAATCCATCAGGAACTGACAGTCTTTCTCATAAGGCGCAACATCCATAAATGAAGGCTGCCACTGTTCAGGATATACCTGATAATTATTCTTTACGTTGGAGAAGCTCTGGTTGAAGTCACCGCCGGCAATAACATAGTTGCCCTTGGCAGTCTCTTCGCTGAATACATCCATGAGCATCTTAGCCTGTGCAGCCTTGCCTTCACCATCGTCATAAGCTTCAAGATGAAGATTTACGATAACGAGTTCCTTGCCGCCTTCAACAGGGATCCTTGTGATAAGAAGACATCTCTTGAGATTGAAAGTCCTGACCGGCCATGCGAACGGGCAAGGAAGCTGGACTCTTGTAGCCGAAGAAGACGCATACTTGCTGAATGTCGCTATGCCTGAATCGATCTTGCCCATAGGCGGGATCGGGAAAGGTGCATATACATCCTTGAAATTGTTTGCAAAAGCGCTGTTGTTGAAGTCCATGGTCTCGAAAAAGAACGACTCATTGATGTGATAACTTCTGTCACTGTTAAGGTCGATCTCCTGGCAGAGAAGAATATCCGGATCATTTGCTTTTACTTCATTGACAATTGCATTGAGATTCTCTCTTACTCTGGCTTCATCAGCGGAATAGACCATCTTGCCGCCATCCATGAAGAAATCCGCATTATCGCCCAAAGCGGCATAACCGAGATTCCATGCGACGAGGCTGATCGAATCGCCTGTCTTAAGTGTCTTTGCCTGGCCTCTTAAAGTCTTGACAGCAACCTGTTCTGTATCAGCCGGTTTGTATTCAACAGCTGTAAGCCAGCCTAATAACGCGCCAACCAGAACGATGAGAACGATTACGATCGCAAGCAGCACTTTAAGGATCGTTTTAATAACTTTCATAAACAACTCCTCATTCCATATAGGGAATTACAAGGTGTATTATAAACTATTTTTTACATAAAAATATTAAAAGGATATTTCAAAACAAAGGATAGTATTACGTTTACCTGCCTCTCTCGTCGAGCACTTTCTGGATCCTGTCCTGTGCGATCTTAATAACCGAATCAAGATCCTTCTGCCCCAGGAAGTAAGCCGGCATCTCTTCGATCAGGATAAC
>JAEFBC010000300.1 GCA_016292155.1 Saccharofermentans sp.
ACAAAACCCCAAGCCATGGCATGCGAAAAGACTAAAAGCGATACAACCAGACTGTATATGACGGGGTGCTCATATCTGCTCTTATACATCACACAGATGATCATCCCCAAAAACAGTATCAGGCAGTAATCCCTTGCTATCGAAGAAAAAATATATACGAACGGGACTGAGAACAGGATCAGGACTTTTGCGATCTCATTGATCTCAGTCTTAAACAGGAACAGCCATGCGCTCACCGCTACCAGCAGGTAGCTGATCACATACATCGAATAAGGTGAAGCGCCTAACTTGGCAAACGGAAACAGCAAAAGATTCCACAGTATCGGATGAGCTTCATACCGACTGAACACGACCATCTCGGGGATAGTCATCTCCCGGGTTATCAGCCAGGCATGTATCTCATCTCTCCACGGTTCGTGTATAACTACGAGATAAGCATTTAATATGAGAAACAACACGAAGAAAACAGCAAGAATCATCTTGTCTTTTGAGATCTTCATGTCCGCTCCCCCATGAATAGATATTTCAGATAATTATACAAAAAAACTGATATTTTTGCTCTATGTCATTTCTTCACCGAGACACCCAGAAGATGCCCTGAAAGCCCCAATATCTCTTCATGTCCGTCAAGGAGCCTCACGGTATTCATAAGCGCTTTTCTTGATGTCTCATTCTCCCAGACGGCATCGAGGTCATGAACGAGCCACGCTCCGCCCATAATGCCGTGCACTTCGGTCTCATCAAAACCGCCTTCTTTAAGCTCTTCCCTGAGTGCAGCAGCCGAATGGAAATGCGCGCTTCCGATGCCGGCATAGACCGTTCTGTCAGGATTTACATGGCACCCGTCATTAAGCTCTCTTTCGGCCATCTTTATGAACCCCGGATCTTCGATCCACGTGTTCTTCTCGCCTTCCTCCGCAAAGGGCCTGTATACGGTTATGTTGTGAAGAAGGCACGAAAACGGTGTCAGCGAAGCAGTGTAAAGCACCCCGCCCGGCTTTAAGAGACGGAAGCATTCCCTTACCGACTTTATCCTCTCACCGTGATCCGTTATGTGATAGAAAGGCCCCATGAAAAGCAGCGCGTCACAGCTCTCATCTTCTCTCGGCACTCTTCTTGCATCGCATACTTCAGCAGTTTCAAGGCTGAATCCCTTGTACTCCTCCGAGAGCAGAGCGCTCATCTCGATGTTCCTTTCGGAAAGGTCGAAAAGATGCACCTTGTAGCCTAACGATGTAAGCCACCATGCGTATTCACCGTAGGCTCCCCCGACATCGTAAATAACTGCCGGAGCCTTTGGAAGGGTTTCTAATAGTATCTCTTTAGTGCGCTCGAATTCGATGCGCCCTATTCCGGTTCTTAATCTGTTAAATTCCGTTCCGGCATCGTAGTATGCCGTAGCTGATCTGTCTATTGATTTCATAATTTTCTCCTTTTGATTCTCTATTCAACTGTCGATATTCTTCCCTTTGCTGCTGGTCATCTTCCTGCGACATACCGATACCTCCTTTCTCCGTCAGGAAATAAAAAACGGTCAGTGCCTTTGGGCTCCTGACCGTTTGTGTTTTACCTTTTTTGTTCGCGACAAACTCAAGCCAGTACCCTTATAGGTGTCTGACCTGCTGCTGATCCTTCATTGCTGTTCTAAAAGAACTGTTCATAAATCTATACCTCTGTCGCGGTTTTCGAGATTGTACTACAGCTTATCACGATACGTCAATCACTTAACCGAATCAGGCGACAGGATATCCATCTCCTTGCATAAGCGGTCGATCATGGAGAAGTCGTTATAGTTGTAGCCGATGCCGCTCACAACAACTACACTGTTGCCTTCCACATACATTCCCTGCTCGATCACGTACTTGTCGACCTGATCAAGATAAAGCGTGTAGCTGTATTTGTCCTTGCCCTGAACGACCTGCAAAACGCCCATCTGCGTGACCAGCATCTCATAAAAGTCATTGGCTTTCTTGTTGGACTTGAAAGTAAACAGGTATGCATTCTCTCTTACCGCATCGCCGTTGCTGTTGATCACATTGGAATACATGAACGCAGCCGCAGTCACTTCAGCGGCAGGATAAGTATTGGACCTGTTGAAAACGATATCGTAGATCTTCTGCGCCTTTTTGGGCTTGTCGGAACAATAGTAGACCATCTCGTTATAGTCCTGCGCAGCGCCGACATCTTTCTGCAGACGCTCTTCATCGCCCGTCTCCTCAAGCCCGCACTCTTCAGCGACCTTGCCGATCTTATCAAGGGACATTCTCTTCGAACATGCACAAGCGCCCAGCATAAGAGCAAGGACCAGTATCCCTGTTGCTGTCTTCTTAAGCAGGTTCATTCCGTCTCCCCTCCGCAAATGAATGCAGTACCTTAGTTATCCTTTATATCCGCAGTCAGACTTTGTGGGACCGTCCATGCCCGATTCATAATGGGCTCTGAATTCCATATTGATATCGCGGATCTCCTTCTTGCCGTCAATGTAATCCTGATACATCTCGACAAGACCGGACATACATCCGTCGCACGATCCGCTGATATTTCCGATGGATTCAGCAACGATCCTCTCGCGCTCTTCCCTGGTTGTGTCTTTAATAAGTATGCTCATACCGTGATTATAACATTATGTCTGCTGTCCATAGCGCCTGAAATTGCCCGGCGTCATCCCCGTCATCTTCGCGAACTGCCGGCAGAAATGTTCGGTGCTCTTATACCCGCAAAGCTCGGCAACCTCCGCGATCGACCTCGTCGTATATTTGAGCCTGTCCTTAGCAAGCCTTATGCGCGCATTGATAACATCGTCGATCGGACTTATTCCGAACGTCTCCTTATACAAAGTCTGGAACCTCGTCCTGCCCAGATTAATGCGCCTGGCCATCGAATCAACCGACCAGTCGAACTCCGGATGAAGCATCATGTCTCGGCGGAGTGCCGTCAGCTCGTGATGGTACGGACTGCTCAATAAATCAATGCTGTCATCTGATAATTTCGCGAAAAGGATCTTAAAGAGCGCAAGCATCTCCGGGTCGTCAGTCTCCTTTTTCGCATTGCTCTCCCACGCGATCAGCTTAAAAAGATTATGTACAAAGTCCGGATCCGCAGGCGAAAAAGGAACGTTGGTAACAGGAAAGTTCTGAATGAACTCCTCATCTGTATCAAATCTTATCCAGTCGTTCTTATATGGCTCTCCTGGAAGCGAACTATAGTACTTGCGGTGGCCCGGAGTAAACAGGATAACGGACTTCGCGGGATAGTAGCGCAGCTCTTCATCGACCCAGAAAAGCGCCGGCGTATGCGTATATAACATCTGGTAACTTTCAAATCCGACCCTGCCCCTTTCGGTGTCGTAGACCAGGCCGTCTTCATGAAGATAACTGAAGCCCGAATAAAGAACATTGATCATATAGTCAGAAGCCCCTTTGGAAAAGGTTGCACAAAAATGCAACATTTTTATATGATTTTCTACTATCAAACGTGCTTTGTAAAGTCTCGAGTGAACAATATATCAATTTTACTGTACGAAAGTTCATTGTTGCCCTCTATCCGAAATGCTAAAGTTAGCCGACTTAAAAGAAAGGAACCGGCAGGACATACATGAGCACACTTGTACGTGATATGACAAAAGGTAATACCGTCAAACTCCTCCTGGAGTTCTCATTACCCATGCTCGTCGGAAACATCTTCCAGCAGCTTTATAATCTTGCCGACTCCGCAATCGTAGGACGTGTTGTTGGACC
>JAEFBC010000301.1 GCA_016292155.1 Saccharofermentans sp.
GCTCTTTGGCCTCTCGAGAAGGCAAGATCGCAGGCCGCAATGAGGACATCTTCAGTCATGTCCCTGGGGCATTTCTCACGGATGCAGTAACTGCAGTCCATGTTGCAGTTGTCTGTCAGATGCAGTGTCAGATTCATAAGAGCATTATAACGGATTTATCAGGTTGTAGCTTCAGTAGTATCCTCTGTCGTGAATTCAACCGTAGCGTCAGGATCGCAGAAATCAACATCTCCTGCAAGAGCGACATCGTCGCCGTCGTACTTGGTCAGGTCAGTGGGTTCTGTGTAATCCGTATCGATGGTTGTCTCACCGCCAAGCATTGTTGTTGATTCCGTTGGCTCAGGTCCTGCTGTATCGCCTGCAAGCTGTACGGGTTCATTGCCGCATGCGGTTACAGTTACTGCGATCGCAGCTGCAAGGCCCAAAGCGTAAAGGGGCTTCTTATAATCTCTAGACTGTAATAACTTCATTTCCATGCCCTCCTGTCGGCGTCTTCTGTCTTATATACAGATAAAGGGACAGAAATGTTGCAGACTGTTCGGTTCTTTCTGATTCACTTCATAATGTCCGTTTAAGTGAACCTGCCGAATGATATAATGACGTTAATCTTGGAGGAATTGAATTAATGGATGAGAAGCCTGAATTATATATAACTGACCTCAAGCCCTGGCTGCACCTTCTTGATGAAGGTCACAGCGCCACAGGCTATGTGATCGAGGGCGAGGACAAGGTCTGTGTCATCGACACGATGTGCGGTTATAGCGACATCATGAGCTATATCAGAAGCTTTACTGACAAGCCCGTGATCGTTATCAATACGCATGGCCACGGCGACCACATTCTCGGCAATGTGTATTTCGATGAGGCATACATGAATTCGAAGGATCTTGAGCTTGCGGACTTGTTTATCAATTCTCCGGAATTTGTCAGCATATGTGATGAGCACGGCTTTAAGATGCCGCCTTTTAAGCCTGTTAAGGAGGGCGATGTATTCGATCTCGGAGGTAAGACTTTGGAAGTCTATGAGCTTCCCGGCCACACTCAGGGAGGCATAGTTCTCCTTCTTAAGGAGGAGAGGATCCTTTTTGCGGGCGACTCTATCAACCACCATCTCTGGATGATGCTTGACGGCTGCACACCGCTGTCAGAATATATAAGCAATCTGGACAGGCTAATGTTCCTGGAGGATAAGGCTGACTTTATCCTTCACGGCCACTCCAGAGGCTTTGACGACATCTCGCTGATAAGATGTCTGCGCAAGGGTGTTGAGGAGATCCTGGAAGGCAAGACTGAAGACGATGAGCCTTATGAATACTTCGGAGGCACTGCAAGGCAGCATCACTTTGATCTTCTTGAAGGAAAGAAATACAGCCAGGAAGGGAACAGCGTTATCTGTTATAACCCTTAAGGAGCATATATGTTAGAACTCATAAGCGATTACATGAGGGATGAGAAGTCCCGCCATTTGCTTAATGAACTGACCCAAAAGACCTTTGGATTTGATTTTGAAGGCTGGGTCACTGACGGCTATTTTGAAGGCGACTATATCCCTTATTCATTTGTGGAAGACGGGGTCATGATATCCAATGTCTCTGCCAATAAGATGCAGTTCATGCAGAAGGACCAGATCAGGAACTATATCCAGATCGGCACTGTCATGACCGATGTGGACTACCGCAAGCAGGGCCTTGCCGCGCAGCTGATGAAGCATGTGATTGAGACCTATGAGAACAACTGCGACGGCATCTATCTCTTCGGCGATCTCGGCGCCGTCGAATTCTATAAGAAGATGGGCTTCAGCGTCGAGAACCAGTACAAGTACTATCTTAAAGATGAGTTCCTTAATATCGAGAAGGCTGAGACCAGGTTCATGCCGATAAAGGATCAGGGCGAAGAGCTCAGGCAGAAATATCTTGATTACGTAAGGCACAGCGTGCGCTATTCATCTTTTGAACAGATCAATAAATTCGGGCTTCAGATGTTCTACACATCAGGCCTCGACAGCGTTTACTACGCGGAAGATATCGACTGCTTCATAGTCAAGGAACAGGACGACTGCACTGTAATCGGTTCAGTTCTGAGCAAGGAGAGGATCCCCCTGATCGCGATATTAAGGCGCATCGATGTTGATAACAGATGCAGATTAGGATTCGTTCCTTTCGATGAGGATAAGAACCTTTGCGTCAGTGAAGAATATGACGGCGGTGACGACTACAGGCTCTTCTACAGGGGAGCGCAGTTGGAATCCATAGAGCGCGAGAAGCTCTTCTTCCCTGATCTGTCGCACGCATAATAATTCTGCAAAAACGGTGTCCCGGGAAGTGATGTTACGGCCTGGGCATCATGATGGATAGTGTAAAAGAGTTCTCATCAGATTCAGCCTTCAGGATACCGTTGTAATCTTCAACGGCGCGTCTGACATTCATGAGACCGAAGCCGTGATGGTCCTTGTCGCTCTTGGAAGTGTAGCCTGATGTCGACAGAAGCTTGCCGATGTCGATCTTTTTCGCAGCGGAATTCGTGATCTTGATAACGAAGAATTTATCGGTTCTCTTGATGGCAAAAGATATAAAAGGCTCTTTGCAGCAGCTTGCAGCTTCGATCGCATTATCAAGGGCGTTCGCGAAAATACTGCACATGTCCATCGGCTTTATCTGAAGGCCGCCGTCAACGACGCCGTCCAATGTGAATCTGATATTCAGTTCATCCATTTTGTCAGCCTTCATGGAGATGATGATATCGAGCATCTCATCGCCCGTGACGTATTTTGGGGACAGGGAGCTGACTTTTCCGAGCATGTCTTTTAAGTGTTCCCTGGCTTCTTCCACGTGGCCCTCATCGAGCATCATCTGAGTCAGGGCAAGGTTATTCTTGACATCGTGTCTGAAGCGGTTTGTCTCGACCTGCTTTTTCTTATACTGTCCGATGTATTCGAGCTCTGCCGCGAGATAGGCTTCCTGGGACCTGTTCTTTTCGCGCATTGATCTCTCAGCAGAAAAAATAACGAGGAGCACAGGCGCTGCAAGGCCAAGTATTACAAGCATGGCCGCATAAATGACGCTCATGACGCCGTATCTCTGTTCGAGCGTGGTATTGGCAGTCTCCATGACAGCAGGTATAAAAGGGAAGACCACAAATAAAACAGCCCAGACTATGAACAAGATCCTTGCGGGGATGCTTATGATGTAGTATTTCTTTGGCCTGTAGAAGCCGAAATAAGCTATCAGGAGAAGAGCCAGCGTTATCGCAAAAGTCGTTATGGATATTGCGTTCCAATATTTTCCGTATCCGAAGTTGTCGAAGTATACCTCATGGAATATCTCAAAGGTTCCGCCGGCAAAATATACCACTGCCATCTGTGAGAAGGTGCCCAGATAAAGCCTTACGAGATAAAGACAAATGGCGGACTCGATTGCCCTTAAGATACGCTTCTCTTTAAATGCGAAGAAATAGAATATTAAGCTGTATACAAAGAGCACAGCATTAAGGATGCTGTTTATAAACATGTTCGTGTCTATATCGACCTTGTCCGTATAGCCCATTGATGTGAGAACAACATTTACGGCCACGACTCCTATGACGGTTACGCCGATCACACTTAACGTTGACAGGACGAGCTTTCTGGACAGAACGATATAACGTCCCAGGAAGCATGCTGCGACGATGACGACCAGCAGCATCGAGAAGATATAATCAAGGTCGCTCAATACCATGGGCGCGATGCCTATAATGAATTCGATCCATCCCTGTGACATATCAGAAAGCCGTTCCTTCTACGTATGTATAAAGTGCTTCTTTAAGCGGTTTTACATTGCTGCGGCTCACGGGGAGCGTCTCCCCGCCATCCAGGATGACGTCATTTCCGGAGAGCTTCTTGACCTTCGAAAGTGATATCAGATAGCCTCTGTGTATCCTGAAGAAACCGTCGTTCTTAAGCTGGTCTTCGAAGTCGCTGATATTGTAGCGGATAGTGTGCACGCCTTTTGATGTCACAATGCGGACGTTCTGGTTCATGGATTCCATGTAGATAACGTCGTTGATATCTATCAGGATCTCTTCGCCGTCCTCTTTGATTATTATCTGTCTTGAGCTGCCCTGTTTCTCCTGAACGTATCTTATGACTTCTTTCAGCTTTTCGATGTCGACGGGCTTTGTTAAGTATCTTAATGCGTTGACTTCGTATCCTTCCAGAGCATATTCGATGTGGGAGGTCAGAAAGACGATGAAGACATTCTCGGACCTTGATCTGATCTTTCTGGCCAGGGTGATGCCGTCAAGCGCCGGCATTTCGATATCGAGGAACACCAGATCGTAAGGTGATGCGGCAAAAGCATCGGCAAGTATATTGCCGTCATCGAAAGTGTCGATGTTAAGATCGGCATTGATAAGCAGTTTATTCAGGATAGTCTTAAGCTCTATCCTGTATCTTTCTTCGTCGTCGCAGATGGCAATTCTCATTTATGTGCCCTCTCTTTAAATCTTCCCCAACTGATATTATAAAGCATTTCGCGCGGTGCAAAATACTGTTCGCGACACGAATGATACCATTCACTCCATCTGCCGTGAAAGTCCTGATCCCGGTGCTACAATCGCCGTGAGTTAAACGAAGAAAGGAACTGTTAACTATGAAGAAAGTACTTAAACAGATCGCAAAAGCACTGGGTTATTTCGCGGTCTATTTCACGGCATCGAACATCGTATCGCTTATAGTCTCTTATGTAACGGCTTTTAATTTTGGCAGAGCAAATGCCCAGGCAGGAATCGGCAGGGAAGAAGGACTGGCTATGTTGCAGGATAAGTTAAATTCCATGACTGGTATCTGCCTGATCATTGGATCGCTCCTCACGCTTCTCATTTTCTTCATTGTCGAGAAGGTAAAGAAGACAAGCCTTGCAAAGGAAACGGACATGAAGGCCGTATCCGGAAAGCAGATGGTATTTACGGTTATCGGTGCTGTCGGAGCTATGTTCTTCATGAATTTCATGCTCTCGATCCTTCCCATTCCGGAGGAACTTTTAGGTGACCTCACATCCGGCATGAGCAAGCTCTCATCCTATCCGTTCTGGATCGCAATGCTCGGAAATGCAATTATCGTACCCATTACAGAAGAAGTCTTATTCAGAGGATATATCTATACCAGACTCGGAAAGGCTATGCCTGCAATCGTTGCAGCACTTATCTCTTCAGCAGTTTTCGGCATCTGCCACGGCGGCATTGTATGGGCAATATGGGCATTCTGCATGGGCATGCTGATCTGCGTCGTCAGAATGAAGTCAGGCTCCATCATCCCGGGCATCGTCATCCACATCATCATGAACACATTTGCTACGATCACTTCTTACTATCCCGTACTTGATAAGATCACAACGCCCGTTATGTATGCGCTTACGGTTGCAGGCGGCATCCTCGTTGCAGTCTACGTTGCAGGCATACTTACTGATAAGAAGGCCGGCGGAGAGAAGGCCGAGGTGAAGATCACTTCTTCAGAAGCGTAAATAAGTAATTTGCAATTGGGCGGCGCCTTGCTGAAGGTGCCGCTTTTTTGATGCCGAAACTATTGTTCAATTTGACAGAGCGCCAAGGCAGTTTCACTTTTTGTATCACCGAAATCGGAAAATCAGTGACAAAAAGTGAAACTCAGGGCTCTGTTCAACTTTTTGTATTACGGAAATCGAAAAAACGGTGACAAAAAGTTTAACAGCGGAAATCAAATATTTACACAACACGGACCGGTGCACGCGAAGAGTGTTTTTCGCAGTATTCAAATCAAAAAAGGCTGTCTCATATGAGGCAGCCCTGTTGCTGTTTTCAATTATCCGTAAAGATCAGAGCGGAGGCATTGTCTCAGCTGCAACCTTCTCGATTACTACTGTGTTTGTGATGAGGCCCATCTTGAGGTGTGCCTTAAGGCAAACGATCCTCTCCTGAGGTGTTACATCGAACTCAGCGTCCTTGCACTTTCTGTTCATGCCGTGTGTCATGTGAAGCTTGTAGTGGCCATATGCAACGGGGATTCTGATGGACTCTGCGTTAGCGAGGTGTCCAAGAGGAACTTCGTTCAAATAGATGCTCATGCCTACTGCTACACCGAGAGGTGAACCCATACGGTAGATCTGGATTACTCCGTCTTCGGGGAGGTTGAGAGCTGTGCTGCACTTCTGGCAAGGGCCGTTAGCGGCAATGTCCTGAACTGTTCCGCATGAAGGGCACTTGATTCTTAATAACTGTGACATAGTGTTCTCCTTTGATCGCTTCTTGCGTTGTGATATAACGGCCTTAGTGCAAGACCGTTGTCATTATATCATTAATTCTTGATATAATGTGTGAATTGATATCATACTGTGCGGAATGATGGTTGGAAAAATATGAATCTGATTGAGATAACAGACATTAATGCGCCGGAACTCGATGTGTTCTCGAGGATAACAGAGCCGCAGCTTCGGACTTATTTCGAGCCCGAACTCGGGATGTTCCTGGCTGAGACCGCAAACGTAATCCTGCGCGCTTTGGAAGCAGGCTATGAGCCTTTGGCTATGCTCGTTGAGACTGAGAGATTGGAGGCCGAGGCAGGCCCTGTTTTCGAGGCCATCGAAAAGTTATGGGGCAAGGAAAAACTCGATTCGATGCCTGTTTACATTGCAGGAAGGCAGATCGTAACCCAGCTCACAGGATACACTCTCGTGCGCGGTCTCTGGATGACCTTGAGAAGAAGACCTGAGATCTCACTTGAAGAATTCTGCAAAGACAAAAAACGCATCACCGTTCTCATGGACGTTGTTAATCCGACGAATGTCGGCGCGATAATAAGGTCGGCCGCAGCGCTCGGAATGGACGGCGTTCTGCTGACGCATGCTTCAGTGGATCCCCTTACAAGGCGCTCTGCAAGAGTCAGCATGGGCACGTGTTTTCAGATCCCGTGGACCAAGGCAACGCTCGAAGAATCAGACGGGCTCACGCTCATTGATATCCTTCATTCATATGGCTTTAAGACAGTCGCGATGGCTCTTACCGAAGATTCGACGAGCGTCGATAATGAGGAGATCAGGGCGAATGAGAGGCTGGCAGTCTTCATGGGCACAGAGGGGCCCGGGCTTCCCAAGGAAGTAATAGCTGCAAGTGATTACCGCGTCATGATCCCTATGTATCACGGCGTCGATTCCTTAAACGTCGCAGCGGCGAGCGCGGTCGCTTTCTGGGAGCTTATGAAGCCATCCCGAAAGTGACAAGTGATACAGGATAATGTTATTCTAATCCGCAAGAAGATATGAGAAATAAACACTAAGGAGAGTTCCATGTTATTTGCTTTAGCCTTGATACCCGTAATCGGACTTTTATGCTTCATCTACTTCAATGACAAGAAGGAGAAAGAACCGTTCGGACTTCTGATCGGTCTGTTCTTTGCCGGAATGGGCACAGTCATCACGGCGATCATCGGAGAGCTCATCGGAGGCGCGATCATCGGAGCGATCTTCCCAAGTGAATCGGTAATAGGACAGGTGCTGGTCGCATGCCTTATCGTCGCGCCGGCAGAAGAGCTCGGAAAGTTCTTTGTGTTAAGACTTATCACATGGAAGAACAGGAACTTCAATTACAACTATGACGCCATCGTCTATGCCGTTTTTGTCTCACTCGGATTTGCAGCTCTCGAAAATATCGAATACGTATTCATGAGCGGCGTCGGAGCAGCGTTATTGCGTATGTTCACGGCAGTTCCGGGCCATGCGTGCTTTGCGGTATTCATGGGCTTCTTCTACAGCAAGGCGAAGTTTGCGAGCATCACGAAGAACAAAGGAAAGAGCGCAATGTTCACTTTGCTTGCAATGTTCGTGCCGATCGTTGTTCACGGCATTTACGACGCGATCTTAATGGGCGGCGGCGCTGCAGGCGAGATCCTCGCAACGGGCCTCAGCATTGTCGTATGGATCCTTTTCGTCATCGCGATGTTCGTCGTATCGATCATCCTCATCGTCAGGACTTCAAGGCACGATTTCTGCTTCGTTACCTTGCCTGACCAGACACAGACTGTATACAGCCCGGCGATCCTTGGCGCGTGGAACTGCAGCTGCGGTTCAGTTAACCAGCTTAATTTCTGCGGCCGCTGCGGCAGGCAGCGTCCTATGAGCATTGTCTGGACTTGCCCTACATGCGGCACGCTCTCCGCATATAATTTCTGCGGCCGCTGCGGTACACCGAAGCCACTCTGATATAATAGAAACAAGCCGTTTCAACAAAACATATGGAGGATAAGACTATGGAAAGAAAGTACTACGAAGACATCGGTTACAAGCCGTTTTTGTTCTATGTCGTTTTCGGAGTTTCCGCTAACGAACTTGAGATATCACGCGAAAAGCACAAGGTTGACGAGATCCCTGAAGGTCTTGATGTCATTGCGTTATCGCGCCCGGAGCATTCGGATTACCTCGACGGACTTCTTGGCGGAGATATCGGAAGAGTCTTAAGAAATGCCGACAGCGGTCTTTACGATAAGTGCGTAAAGACTGAGAAGGTCGTGATCTTAAAGGGCGAGATCCAGAAGGACAGCACGCTCGATTATATGAGAAATATCATCGGCATCATCCAGGCGTTTATCGACAAGGGCGCAGCAGGCGTCTTAGACCTCATGACCTTCACTCTTTATTCGACTTCAGAATGGGACAAGAGATTCTTCAGCCAGGATGAGGTAAATGCGCAGAATCACGTGGTCATAATGTTCTCCAAGGATGATAACGGCTACTGGATCCACACCAGAGGCATGGCTGAATTCGGCCGTCCAGATTACGGCATCAGCAACGTGCCTGAGAACAAGCTCGAAGACTATAAGCAGGTCGTTGACCAGATGGTCTTCTACGGCGGCCAGGGAATCGTTTTCAAGGGCCCTGCAAAGCTTCACACCTTCAACGGCAAGACGTTTAAGGTCAAGCCCGAATTCGTCAATGACTTCGAAAATGACGACTACAACAATGCATATTATAATGTAACTGTACTTGAGGAGAATGCATAAGGCTTATTCTTGAGGGGGATAAGTGTATGAAGATTGAATCCAAGCACGGCACGGGAAAACCGGCATATGCCGCAGCCGCAACGCTGCTTGCCGCAACGGCTCTGGTTACGGGGTGCGGCGGGGGTCTGACGGAAACCACTCCCTATTCGAGCGAGCTCCAGTACGAAGGCGAACCGACGGAGTATACGCCGGAGACTATAGCTGTACCTTCCCGTGAATATTTCGAGAACGTCGACAAGACTTATTCAGTCGACGATATCATAAGGGAAATCGGCGGGTACGATGAATGGGATGGTTCCAGGAGTCCTGTTGGATTTATATGGCATCTGGAAAATGGTCAGAAGGCTGTGGTCCACAACGGAAAAGGCCATGTATTGGACTCGATCATAATTACTTCAGGCAACTCGGAAGAATTACTGTATATCCGCCATAACGGACCGGAACCCGCGGATGTTATTAAGGGCTTCTTTGATGCATTTAAGACATCTGACTTTGAGGCGATGAAACCGTACTGCACAGAATTTCTTGTATCAGTCGAATTTAAGGAAGATAACGTCAGCGGCATCCGCAAGGCAGAGTTTCTGGAATGTGATAATGGAGAATACGAATCCGGTGGCGACAGATACACTTTCTATGTAACCATCTCATTGATCGAGTCAGGAGACTCTGAAAATACTGAAATGAAAACCAAGACTGTTCGTTTAATTCTTACACGTGACGACGAGTTGAATTGGAAGATCGATGATATCGGCGTGCCGAGCGATAATTAAAATTCCTCAAGGGCGGACGCGGGACGGTATGAACTTCAGAAGACTAGGGCGGAAAACAGCATGCGTGCTTGTGCTGGCGGCGGTTATCGGCGCCTGCTCATGCAGCGTGACTGAACCTTCCGCCTCAAAGTCAAGGATCAGGGAAAGCGGTAATAAGATCGGAACTCCTGAGACTACTGAAGTTGCTCCCACTGATGTTAACAGTCTCTTCCCGACCGGCGACAAGAGTTATTTTGTGCCTTTCCAGGATCCTGAGCACAGCTACTGCACGATCTCTGACGGCCTTGGAACTCCGGTAAGGGAGCAGGGCATTGGCGGATGCTACAGCTATGCGGCCGTATCCACGATGCAGTCCAATTACCTTAAGCAGAAGGGCGTTCTCATCGATATCAATCCCGTGGACATCATTAACAGGATCTTCTCGGCGCCCGATCCGGTCACTGGCGAGAAGCCTCCTTATGCTGAGGAGAAGTTCTATATCGAGAACGGCACCGTAACTGACCTGGGCGGAGACGTCCAGCATGTTGTTATGGGGCTCTGCGCAGATCCCCTGAACGGATACCTGATCTCGGAGGCCAATATTTTCGGCTGCTGCAATTGCAGTGTTGAGGGTGTCTACAATATCTCTGAGGACGACATCAAGAGCGCGGTAAAAAAGTACGGCGCCGTCTGCCTTGCCGTAAATTACACAAAAGACTGCAAGATGGTGAATGGTTATTACACCCAGAACCATGAGAATAATGACAAAGACGCCAATCACGTGGCGGCGATAGTAGGGTGGGATGATAATTTCCCGGCGGATTGTTTCAAAACTCCGGCTTCGAGGAACGGCGCCTGGCTCGTTCAGAATTCTTTCGGAGAGATCTGGGGCAATCTGGGTTTCTACTGGATCTCCTATGACACCCCGATCCCGGAACTTTATAACTGTACTGTGACCAAAGAATACAAATCGGCAGTCTCCTACGGTAAGTTTCCGGACCTCCTTGTCATGTCTCCCGACGCGATAGAGAAGGTTGGTGCGAACAGGGATTCGACACAGGTCACCTGTGAGGAAATAACTTCGTGTAACAATGTTACATACGCCACGGTATATGACAAAAAGGGCACTGTCGGTGCTGTCGGAATATGGTGCGATGTTCCCGGAACGCCCTATGAGATCGAGATTCTGGACGGCGAATTCGGCGAGGTCCTGGAGGCAGCGAAGGGCACTTTCGAGTATGCCGGATACAAAGCGGTAAAGCTCGATAATCCGGTCAAAGTCAAGAAGTTCACCGTGGTCGTAAAGACTGCTGGAGCGGCTTTTTTCGAAGGCGAATCACACGAGACGAAGGTCTACAAGATCTTAGGACATGTCGAAGCCCATTACGAGGTTAAGACTGAGCCCGGCAGGTCCTTCGTTAAGGCCGGAGACGACTGGGTGGACGTGACAGATCCTAAGATCATGGAGTGCATGGGACTTGCAGATCTTCCCGCATATTATGAATACAAGATGCCCGGAGATCCTTGCATTACAGTCCTTTTCGTCTGAAGCGCATAATCTTTTCCTCACAAAATATTCATACTTTTCCTATTAGTTTGTTCATTTTTGCATGCAAAAATATAATTAATAATTCTGCGGAAATGCGGATTTTGGAGAACCCGTAAAAAGGAACGCACAAAGATGGAAGCCGCAACGAACAAAAAACAGACTGAAAACAGCAAGATGGATCTGCTCAACAGATCGCTTCATTTCTTCGTAGAGAACGCCTTCTCGTTTACGGTCGGGGTAATGGGTCTGGTCCATGCTGTGCTGATGGTCATCTACTGGGCAGCCGGCGTGAATCCGCTCGTGCAGTTCAATTTCATGAGCGTCATCGTATATATTTTCTGCTTCCTGCTCTGCCGGTTCGGCCACATCCTTCCTGTTTACGTAAGCATAATCCTGGAAGTTACGATCTATTCGATCATATCGACTTATTATGTAGGAACGCGCTGCGGAACGTTATTTTTCCTGTTCTCGATAGTTCCGATAATTATCTATTTCGGATGCAATCTCTTTAAAGGCAAGCAGAGGCTGGGCGTTGTTATAATGCTCGCTTTAAACTTCGCGGCCTTCATCATCATCTACTTCAGCTTCTATTTCCAGGAGCCGGTCTATGAGGTGTCATCCTCGATAACGCTGATACTGGTAATATTCTCAGCCTTTGCGATGGTCTTCTCGACGGTCTTCTACAACGCAATGTATATCTTTACGAGTGAGAATAAGGTCACAAATCTCGAAATGAAGAACCAGCAGCTCTCTATGGACGCTCACGAGGACGCACTCACGAGCCTTCTTAACAGAAGAGGCTTCCTGCCGCTCGTTAAGTCCCTTATGGAGGGCAAGGAGAAGCGGTTCTGCATTGCTTTCTGCGACCTTGATGATTTCAAGCGCGTAAACGATTCATACGGTCACGAAGCGGGCGACGAAGTCCTGAAGCACACCACCATGATGATCAGGCAGGAGCTCCCGGGGAGCGATATCTGCAGATGGGGCGGCGAGGAATTCGTTATCCTGCTCAAAGACTGTGATCTGGCTGCCGCAAAGGGCAAA
>JAEFBC010000302.1 GCA_016292155.1 Saccharofermentans sp.
GAAGACTACTGTTGTTATAGGTCAGCTCCATTTTAAGAAAAACGATATGATAGGTGCTGTTGTAAAAACAAGAAATATCTATTATGGATTATTAGAAAAGTATGGGGAAGACTTGATTTCATATGTTGATATTTGGGGCGGGAAAAAACGTAGTGGAATCGTTCTATTAGAAGTTTTTAAGGCATTTCAAAAATGCGAGAACGTGATTCTGGTAAGTTCTGCTATTAAAGGACCATATATTTTTTATATACGGCTTCTTCAAAGATTATTTAACAGAAGAGTAATCTATATACCTATTGGAGTAAGAATCAGCGGCAGAATCGCAAAAGATTCTAAAGCGCGAAGAAGACTAAGCTTTTGTTCAGCTATTTTACCTGAAAGTAAACAAAACTGTAGTGAATTGCAGTCTTTGGGTTTTCCTGAAGTGTGTCTGTTCAGGAATTTTAAGTCCGTGAAGAAATTGGGATGTAGTTATAAATCACTGCATCGCAATATGAACGTTTTCACTTTTTGTACTTTCTCGAGAGTAACAAAAGAGAAGGGAATAACTGATGCAATTATTGCAATTTCGAAAGTTCAAGAATTAGTTCCAAACATTCGATTTGAATTGCATATTTATGGCGAAATAGATCCGGAGTATAAAGAAGAGTTTGAATCACTGCTTAACGATTATTCATTTGTTACATATGAAGGTATCGTTAATGCTGAAGACGCAGTATTGACCTTGCAAAAGCATGATGTATTATTGTTTCCCACCCGTTTCCCTGATGAGGGAATTCCAGGAACTATAATTGATTCTTTTGCTGCCGGTATCCCAATAATCTCATCAAAATGGTTATATTTTGATGAGATATTTGAAGACCATAAAACAGCCTTAGGATATGATTTTCTTAACGTTGATTCACTTGTTGACACCATTATATATGCTACTGAAAATATAGATGAGTTGATTGCTATTGGCCGTAATGGTAGAAAAAGATATGGAAAGTATGATTCTTCTGCTGTTCTTCCGGTTTTAGAGAGTCAATTACAATAAGTTTTATATGAGTATTGAAGAAACAACATTACTTAGCTTGATAAAAAAGTCTCAATTTGGTGTTGAAGATACCATAAACTGGGCTGATGTTGATATGAATGCATTATATAACGAGGCATTTGATCAATCAGTGTTAGGTATTGTTGCAAATGAAATTCCTGATGAATATATAACTAAAAAGTTTGTTGATGCAAAATATCGTCAAAAATCTTCCTATATTCTTTATTGTCATGCTCAGGATGAACTAAAGCATGTTCTTGATTCTGCAGATATTCCTTTTGTAATTTTGAAGGGAAATGCCTCTGCGATAAGTTATGCAGACCCAACCTGCAGGATGATGGGTGATATAGATATATTAGTTCCACAGGAATTGTATGAAAAGACAAAAGACATTCTTTCATCTGCCGGTTACGAAAAGGGATACGATAATGGCAGACATTGTGGATTTAAAAAGGATAAAACCTCAATAGAACTTCATCATCATTTCAGCCATTTTGAAGAGTATGATTTTGAGAACTATATTATTGAGGGACTCAACTCTCGTGAAGTTGCTATAGTAGATGGACATGAATTCCCGATGCTTCCCAAATTAGCCAACGGACTAGTTCTTTTAGATCATTTTAGAAGACATCTTCAATCATCTGTTGGACTTAGACAAACTGTTGATTGGATGATGTATGTCTATAGAAATCTTGACGACGATTATTGGAATAAAGAGTTCAAAGATGTTATGGAAAATAAGGGATTAGTTACATTAGCTGTAACTCTTACCCGTATGTGTCAATTGTTTTTAGGCCTTCCTGATACTATTACATGGTGTATAGATGCTGACGATAGAAATGCTGAGTGGTTATTTGAACTTATAATTTCTGCCGGAAATTTTGGGAGAAAGAATAAAAAAGGATATTTAGTAGAACGCGTAAGCGTGGGTATTAAACGCGAAGGCTTATTTCATTTGCTTCAAAGTGTTGGCGAGAAAACATGGAGTGCATATCAAAAACATCATTGGCTTAAGCCTTTTTGCTGGCTATATCAGGCTTTCCGCTTTGCTAAAAAGTTTATCAAAGCAGGAAGAACACCTTCTCAATTTAAGGACGATATGTATAGGTGTGATGAGCGTTATGAATTGCTTAAAGCACTTAAAATCTTCTAATAAATATTCCTATCGATTTTCGACTCTATGCTTATTAGTTGAGGTGATTTATTATTGCTCGTTAGTGTAATCGTACCGGTTTATAATGTTGAGCCATACCTGCGCGAAGCGTTGGATAGCGTTGTTAATCAGACATATAAGGATCTTGAGATCATTATCGTTGATGATGGATCTACTGACGGGTCGGCTGATATTTGTGAAGAATATGCTGGTTCAGATCCCCGAATTAAGCTGATACATCAGTCAAATAAGGGCTTAAGCGGGGCAAGGAATACCGGTTTGGATAATGCCACAGGAGATTTTGTTGCTTTTGTTGATTCCGATGATTCCATATCTCCCTCTTTTGTTGAAACACTCGTTAGTGCGTTGATTTCTTCAGATTCATCTATTGCAATATGCAGATGTTCAGTTATTTATGCTTCCGGCAGCATGAATGGCGTAGCTGCATCTTCTGTTTTCCCGACGATATCAAACGGCATATATGAACGCGCAGATGCCATAAGACTTTTAATTGAAGAGAAGATGAGCTTTAATGCCTGCAATAAATTATTCAAAAGAGAATTATTTTCAGGTGTTAGATTTCCTGAAGGACATGTTTATGAGGATGCCTTTCCTTGTGTCAAACTTTTTGATAAGGCTGAACGGGTAGTTTTGGTTGATGAAGCCCTATATAACTACAGGCGTAGAACAGGCAGCATAACTGCTTCAGTAAACATGGATATGATAGGCGACTGCTTACTTGCGCACAACAGTGTATCTGAATTTATAAGGCATAAATGGATCGACATTATTCCCGAACCGCTTTATCTGAAGAAGCACCAGGGAATCGTAGCGTTCCTGATCTTAAACTACATTAAGCTGATCAAGAGCGGTTCTGAGGATAAAACGTTGAAGCGCGAATTAAGGGCACAGATAATAAATACCAAGAGGGAAGTGGGGATTAAAACCCTTGAGCCTAAGGTGAAGATTTATTATACCGTGATTAAAGTGTGTCCTGCGCTGATGAGAGTCTTGTGCCGTAAATAATTACGCATTCTGCTGCACATTTGTTTCATAAGATTTTTAACCCCGATTTCTAGTATACAAAAACCCGCAAAGTACGATATACATTGATTATCTAACTAGAAATGGGTGATCAATATGTTAAAAATCGCATTCTTCGATTCCAAAGAATATGACAGGCAGTCGTTTGAGGCTGCAAATAAGGACGGGGAGTTTGATATCCGCTTCCTGGAGACCCGTCTCACACCTGATACGTATAAACTTGCAGAAGGCTGTGACGTAGTCTGTGTTTTCGTAAATGATGATATAAATTCGTTTGTTATTGACCAGCTCTACGCAATGGGCATCAAGCTTATTGCGCTCCGCTGCGCCGGTTATAACAACGTTGACGTCGAATATGCCTATGGCAAGGTCCATGTAGTCCGTGTTCCTGCATATTCTCCTTATGCGGTTGCTGAGCATGCCATGGCGCTGCTCCTGACATCTATACGCCGTATCCATAAGGCATATATCCGTACGAAGGACTTTAATTTCAGCCTTGAGGGCATGACGGGCTTTGATCTTCACGGCAAGACTGTCGGCGTTATCGGTACCGGTAAGATCGGCCGTATTTTCATTGATATCTGCCGCGGCTTCGGAATGAATGTCATAGCTTACGATAAGTTCCCGGCAAAAGATTCTGACATTGAATATGTCTCGTTAGACGAGCTCTGGGAGAGGGCGGACATCATATCGCTCCATTGCCCGCTGACTGATGAGAACAAGTACATGATAAACGCTGACACGATCGCCAAGATGAAGAAGGGCGTGGTTATCATTAACACTTCCAGAGGCGCTCTGATCAATTCTGAGGCGCTTTTGGAGGGAATTAAGGAACGTAAGGTCGGAGCTGCGTGCCTTGATGTATATGAGGAAGAATCCAATATCTTCTTCCACGACTATTCCAACCACATCGTTAACGACGACATCCTTGCAAGGCTCATCTCCATGCCTAACGTTATCGTTACTTCACACCAGGCGTTCCTTACTAAGGAAGCTCTGGCCAATATCGCAGACACGACGCTAGCTAATATCAGGGAGTTTTACAAGACTGACAGATGCGCTAATGAAGTCTGCTATAAGTGCGGAAAGATCGCTGACTGCAAGCAGCTGCACGATCAGAAGTGCTTCTAAAAAGGGTAAAACGGCCTCAGCCACCTTATTTTCGAATGATTTTCCAAAGTTTTATTGGGTGACTTCGTTATTATGATACAATTACTTTTATAGTAAAAATCTTTTGAATATGACAGGTGGCTAGAGGATCTTCATGAAGGTAATAAGTTTTAAAAACATCGCAGATATGAATATCTCCCCCTCAATGTGTTATGAATGGGCGGAGTACATGATTAAGAACAAGAAGCAGGCAATATTACCTCCGAAGATCAGCCTTAAGCCTTTTGACGGCGTATTCTGCAACGTCATGCCCAGCATGGTCTTCCTGGATAATTCATGCAATACGGAAGGCGTTAAGGTCGTAACCAGGTATCCTGACAGGGTGCCCAGCCTTGAGAGCCGTATTCTCCTTTTAAATGCAGATGACGGTGAGTTTCTGGCTCTGATGGACGGCACATGGATTACCGCCATGAGGACCGGTGCTGTAGCTGCACACTCAATTATCACTTTCGCTAAGAAGGATTACAGGACCGTCGGCATGATGGGCCTTGGCAATGTAGCCCGTTCCACGCTTCTGATCCTGCTCGATAAGGAACCTGACAGGGAGCTCGACATCAAGCTCCTCAGATATAAGGGCCAGGAACTTGATTTTGCAAAGCGTTTTGAAGGATATAAGAATCTTCATTTCAGCTTTGTGGATACGGCTGAAGAGATGGTCAAAGGCTCTGATATCGTAATCGAAGGTGCAACATATCTTCCTAATAACGTTTGCGAAGATGAATTATTCGAAGAAGGCGTACTGGTCTTGCCGATCCATACACTTGGATTTACTAACTGCGATCTGTTCTTCGACAAGATCTTTGCTGATGATACAGGACATGTACATCATTTTAAGAATTTCGATAAGTTCAGGAATTTTGCTGAAGTATCAGATGTAGTTAACGGACTCAAGCCGGGCAGGGAGAACGATAAGGAGCGTATCTTAGCTTACAATATCGGAATCTCTATCCACGATATCTATTTCGCAAGCAAGATCTATAATCTTATGGCAGAAAAGGGCGTTCTTGATACCCTTCCTGATATCGAAATGGACGATCCTACAGAGAAATTCTGGATCTGATTTATAATATCGAACAATTAAAGGTAACAGCGTACGAATATTTTTCGAACACTTTAAGAAAATCTATACAAAAATTTACAAACCTGATAGTATATAATACTGAAAATATTAGCTTTTAATGGTTTTGAAGTTTTGATAGAAGGTAAAGTGTAATGCTCGTAACTGAAGATAACAGTATTATCTGCGACTCATTGGAGTCGTTCTTACATTTAATTCTGAATCCGAAGAATGATGCTGTCCGTCAGGAGACACATCTCTATTTTAGAGGCGAGAACAGGTACAACAAGTACATTGTTCCCAGTCTTTATCTTGATGAGAGTCTTTCCAAGAAGTCCAGCGAGTATTACTACCGCGTTCTTTTGAGCCAGATCGGCAGCGCTGATTATTCCAAGAGCTCTGAACTTTTTAAGCACATGGTAGATTTCGAACACCATGGTGCGAAAACCAGGATCTTGGACATCTCTGCCAATCCTTTAGTCGCACTTTTCTTCGCTGTAGAGGACAAATATAACGATTCTGAAGACGGATATGTTTATGTATTCGGCTCTTACCATAAGGAAGACCGTCCGGACAGCAATGCTGAGCAGTTCGATGTAGGTCATACCGTAGCAGTGAAGACCGCTTTGAATCTTATCTCACAGGATAAGATCAATGAATTCATGAACACCTGCAAGTCCATCTATGCACGTACATCCAGAAACGACTGGAACCAGTTAAGATTCAAGGACATCGGCTTGCTGCCTTTCAACAGTGATGACAACAACATGAACCAGTTGAGCTTCAAAGACATTACTTCACTCCAGATCGACAGCAATGAATATATAGCAATTCAGACATTCATGGATCTTCTTAATCAGAGAGCCAAGACGAGTGTAGAGCTGGTATATCCTTTCAACATCTATGAGGATCTCCAGCTGTCCCACATCGTTATTCCGTCCAACTGCTCTGACAGGATCAAGATGCACCAGGGAGCCTTCATTTTCCCTAAGTACGTTCAAACCGAAGGTAAATCCCTCAACATCATCCAGAAGGAGATCGACCGTTCCGTTAATACTTTATCCGCAAATATCGTGTCCAATGACGGCAGGAAGATTAATGTAATCAAGATTCCCGGAGATAAGAAAGCTCAGATCAAGAAGGACCTGAGAAATGTTGGTATCTCCGAAGGCTTCGTCTATTCGGACATCGAGCACAGATCCAACGCGCTGCTCGAGACTAACTTCTGACACTTTTCCTCGGTCAATTTTTTTCAACCCGTTCAGGGCGGGGGCTACGGCTCCTGCTCTGGACGGAAATTGACTGTATAACAGGGAAGACCGTTAAAAAGCTGAGTAATCGCTCCTGTCCTGGACGACGTCAGGACGGCTTACATATTTCTCAACTCGTGCGATTACCTTTGCAGCTACATAGAAAAGGGCAATTCCGACGATCGTTCCAAGCGTATTGTGAAGGATATCGTCATATTCAAATAAGCCTCTGTGAGAAATCAGTTGCGTAAGTTCTATAGCGACCGAAAGCAATGCTCCGGATAGTAGAACATGCCACTTGGCTTTGCTCTTGGATAAGATGGAAGCAAGAATACCGTAAGGCATGAACATTACTATATTCCAGAAGACCTCAAAGAACATACCTTTGTCACCATTCAAAATGTACTTATAAGACCAGAACAACGCTAACTGCATAGTAGCTTCAGGTGTAACAGGTCTCTCATAAATGGTAAGAGTAAATACAAAAGCAAGGTAGAAGGTGAGTATGGACAAGGCCAGGCAATCCATTAACCTTATCTTTCCTCTGCTGCGGAGCAGAAGGCCGATCAGAAAACATGCCAACGCAGGAATTAACCATACGGTAACCGCATCTAAGGTAACTAAAGATATAGCATGTCCGAGATAACCGTTCATAACTAGCGCCACATATTCATTTCTAAAATTGGATTGATATATTAGCTTTAGTATAATGCAATCCGTTGACGTATTGTATAGACAAAATGATAAATTATTGTTTGTCTTTGTGACAAATAGACAAAAATCGATCCTTTGCGAATAAGGAAATAAGAATAAATGACTTCATATTAAGCTGTCCCTATAATCGAATTTTATATAATACATTAGGGGCTATAATATTCGTATTAGTAGTGCAAGATGTTTATCTGGCGGGACATTTGGATTATCATTTCGAGGTGACAATGTATGAATACAACTAGGAAACCAACACATCCCGGAATTGTATTCTATGAGGATGTTATGAAGCCGCTTAACCTCTCAGTGACTAAGACAGCTGAATTTCTTGGTATAAGTAGGAAAGCGTTATCTAACTTTATAAATGCGAAATCTTCTTTAAGTGCAGACATGGCTTTGCGTATCAGTATTGCAACAGGCACTTCCGCTGAGAGCTGGATGAATATGCAGAAGAAGCTTACGTTATGGATCGCAGAGCAGGATGCGCCATCAAATGTTGTGCCGTTTTCTTGTTATAAAGCGAGTTAATACGTTATTAATCTGTTTTAATTAAATATCGTAATAAGTTGAATAGTTTGACTATCAAACTATTTGCGCTATAATAAAGTCGCAATAGTAGAGTGATACTCTGCTTGGCGACAATTTTGTTTATAAATAGTTATTTGGAGACTAATTTAATATGGATGAATTATGGCAGAACAGTATTGACCGTCTTGAATCCAGAAGGGAAGCTGTCCTTGCGGCAGGCGGCGCTGAGCGAATTGCTAAGCAGCATGCTTCAGGCAAACTCACTGCACGTGAGAGGATGGAAGCTCTTTTCGATGACGGTACATTCGTTGAGTTGAACGATCAGATCACTTCAAGATGTTCTGATTTCGGAATGGACAAGAAGAAAAAGCCCGGTGACGGCGTTGTAACAGGCTACGGATATATTCACGGCCGTGTTGCTTTCGCATCTTCACAGGATTTCACAGTCGGCGGCGGATCTTTGGGTGAAGCACAGGCTATGAAGATCTGCAGGGCAATGGATAAGGCAATGGAGATGAAAGCACCTTTTATTTCCATTAACGATTCCGGCGGAGCAAGAATCGAAGAGGGAATCGACTCTCTTACCGGTTACGCTGATATCTTCTACAGGAATACGATCGCATCAGGCGTTATCCCTCAGATCTCTGTAATCATGGGACCTTGTGCAGGCGGCGCTTGCTATTCTCCTGCAATTACTGACTATATCTTCATGACTGATTACGCGCAGATGTATATCACAGGACCTGCAGTCGTTAAGTCAGTTACAGGTGAGGTTATTACATCAGCTGATCTTGGTGGTGCTTCCGTACACAGCTCCACATCAGGTGTTGCTCATTTCGTATATCCTGACGATCTCTCATGCCTTAACGGTGTTCGTCAGCTCCTGGGATATCTCCCGCAGAGCAATGAGGACTTGAGCCTTAATGTTCCCGGCACACCTGTTGATAACAGTGCAGCTCTTGCTGATATCGTGCCTGCTGATTCCAAGAAGGCTTATGACGTAAGAAACGTAATCAATTCAATCGTAGACGCCGGAAGCTTCTTTGAAGTTCAGGAATCTTTCGCCCGCAATATCGTAGTAGGTTTTGCAAGGCTTGACGGCCAGTCGATCGGTGTTATCGCTAACCAGGCTTTGTATATGGCAGGATCACTTGAGATCAATGCCTCCGATAAGGCTTCACGCTTTATCCGTTTCTGCGACTGCTTCGATATCCCGCTCCTTACATTGGTTGACGTTCCTGCGTTCCTTCCGGGTTCACAGCAGGAGCACGGCGGCATCATCCGTCACGGTGCAAAGCTTCTTTACGCTTATTCCGAAGCTACAGTTCCGAAGGTAAGCCTTATCATGAGAAAAGCTTACGGCGGCGCTTATATCGCTATGAATTCAAAGGGTACTGGTGCTGACGTCGTTTACGCTTGGCCTATCGCTGAGATCGCTGTTATGGGCGGTTCAGGTGCTGTCAGCATCATCGGCAAGAAGGCAATCGAAGCTGCTGAAGATCCTGCAGCTAAGAGGGCAGAGCTCCTTGCTGAATATAACGATAAGTTCATGAATCCTTATATCGCAGCTGAGCACGGATATGTCGATGAGGTAATCCTGCCTTCTGAGACAAGAGCCAAGATCGCTGAAGCATTTAAGATGCTTGAGACAAAAGACCGCACATTGCCTCTTAAGAAGCACGGCAATATCCCGCTTTAAGGAGGAAATGATCTGTGGATGAATCTTTGATCGTTGCAATGGCTGTCGCATGTATCGCTGAAGAAAACGGCGTAGACACAAAGAATGTCGTAGTCCGTAACTTCAGGGAAGTGCAGAAGACAAGCCTTGAGCAGTTTATCGCCGATAACGGCATTTCTTATCATAAATATCAATTAGGAGAATAAATATGAGCAAGTATCGTATTACAGTTGAAGGTAAGACATATGAGATGGATGTAGAGCTTATTGGAGCAAACGGCGC
>JAEFBC010000303.1 GCA_016292155.1 Saccharofermentans sp.
ATAGGCAAAATGTCTGATCTTTTTACCACAAGACTTATATGGCTCCACAGGATCATTGCATTTCTGCCAGTACTGGCAGTGGCAGCTGTTAACTATGAGAAAGGTAATCTTACTGAGGAGTACTGTCTTCCGGCAGTGCTTTTGAGCCTCTATTTTTGCCTTAAGTATTTCAAGAATGTAGAAGCCGGAAAAGGTTTTAAGCACCCGCTTTTGTACTCGCTCTTCTATGGAGCCGCCACCGGGTTTATCTGCTTTATCAGGATAACGAATGCAGCGACTGTAGGAGCAGTCCTAGCTGTTGTATTCCTCTTTCTTTTTTTGAAAAGGGAATTTAAGAATGCTTTATTGAACTTATTGATGGTATTCACAGGCTTTGTGGCAACATGCGCCGGTCCGTGTATCTTCTTTTACTCGAAAAACCTGCTCCCGGAAATGCTTAACCAGGTATTTGTTTTCGGTACCACATATTCGTCTGAATTTACCTTTATGGAAAAGTTCCAGCGATCCTTCTCTATTTATGGTCTCTACCTCATGATTCTTTTGTTGCCTGTGGCTATCTGCATTATTTACCGTGAGAAGTGGCAGATGATGTTGTTAAGCATTTTATCAGCTCTCTTACTTCTTGTTGCCGTAACCTTGGGCAATGCATTCGCGCACTACCTGATGCTCTTTATTCCACATGTTGTGCTTGCTGTGGTTATTGCCATTAAGAATGGCGGCATGGAATTTAAGGTAAGAAAGAACATCCTATGCATGCTCTGTTTTGCCTTTTTCTTCACCTTGCATATTGGAAGAGTAGCCCGGAAAGTCTCTTCAGTTCAAAGTATTAATTCTAATTCTAACGGGAGTTCTTATACACAGGATATCGCCTCTCATATTCCTGAGGACGAGCGTGGCAGTGTCTATTGTTTCGGTGATGAATACTGGTCCAAATGGTATACATCAACAGGGACGATGCCTGCCAACAAATATATGGACTGGCAGTCACACTATATTAAACTGATGCCTGAGATCGAAGATGAGATTGCGTCACAGATCGAAAATGACGGATGTGCGTGGATCGTTGTTCCTAAAGAAGACGAACCGATATCTGACAAGGTCAATGCTGTCATTGTTTCGCACTACGATATTGAATACACGAATGAGAAATACGTTCTGTATAACAGAGTGTGACGTCTGATATTCCCTATCAATCTATATTTACTGCCTCAAGGTCTTCAAGACCTCTCTCGTCGTGGCTCGTGACGATAAGAAGGCGGCTGTTTAAGCGCTCTTTGATGAAGCTTATGGTTTTCGCGCGCGCTTCGTCATCAAGGCCTGTCAGAGGCTCATCAAGTATTACGCAGTCTGATTCATGAAGCATCGCTCTGATAACGGCAAGGCGCCTCTTCATACCGCCTGATAATTCGCCGGCCTTCTTGTTCAGGGAATCGGAAGGAAGGAGCTCTAAGATCGCGGAAGTCGCGTCAGTTACAGTGACGCCTTCATTTACCGCAAGGATATTCGTTAATACTGTCTCCTTCTCGAAAAGTCTGTTCTCCTGGAAGCACACGGAAAAACGCATGTCAGAAGGGCGCAGGATCTCACCCTCATCAGGCTCAAGAAGCCCTAAGACCAGGCGGATGCAGGTGGTCTTGCCGATGCCGGAAGGACCTTTGAGAAGATACATGCCTTCTTCAAAGCGGGCTGAAAAACCGCTTAACACGGCCTTGCCGTCAAATGATTTGCTGACGTTTTTAAGTTCGATCATTTGAACACCCTCTTTACCAGATACGAGATGAGCTTTTCGATGATGAACGCGCATAAGACTGCTGCAAAGGTCCATGCGAGCATATCTGATGTCGCGAGGTTTATCTTGGATAAGTAAAGACCGTTGCCGATAGATCTTAAGGGCTGGCCTACGACTTCGGCTGTGATGCCGCCTCTGAAGGCCATGCCGATTGCAAGGGAGACAGCACTCCTTACGTGTGAGCTTACTGAAGGGATGTAGATGTACTTGAGTTTTTTCGCAGGCTTCATCTGATAGACAAATGCAAGTTCAAGAAGCTTGGGATCTGTTACAAGAAGGCCTTCGAGAAGGTTCTTATAAAAGATCGGGAATGAGATGATAGCCGATACGATAACTGTTACGTAACTGCTTCCGGCCCAGATAAGGGCAATGATGATGAAGCTTACGATAGGGATCGACTTGATTACGGATACAAAGGGTGACAGGAAGTCCTTAACAAGATTCACCTTGTATGAGAGGATCGAAAGGACTGAGCCTGTGAGCATTCCTATAAGGAACCCCATTAAGATCTTGCCTGCGGTAATACCTATCGAGAGGTAAAAGGAAGTTTCAGAACCAAGAGCAATCAGGGCTTTGAAGGTGTCGATGGGGCCTGATAAGAGGATGGCGTTATTTACAACAAGAGCTGCAACTTGCCAAATAACAAGCCATATCAAAACGATCAAAGTTGTCCTGATATACTTCTTAGTCTTCATCCATTAATTGTTTGCTGTTGTAGTTGTCTCAGTCTC
>JAEFBC010000050.1 GCA_016292155.1 Saccharofermentans sp.
AGCAGTTCTCCAAGATGAGCAAGGAAGGATTCCCGGAAAAGGTACAGTGGTTATACTCAAAACTCCCTCAATAAGGGCGTTTTATAACAAATAAAGCAACACGGAAATAAAGGAATAAGGGGTTTTCGCGCTGCGTGGAAAAGATGGCAGAATCCGGAGAATTAACTAGGATTTTCCGAATAATTCACAGATTTTGTAAAGAAAGTTCATGTGGCGCGTGTTAGAATTTCGGCATGCTTCAAATAAGGGATATACACAAAGAGTACAAAACTGGAAGCCTCGTACAAAAGGCATTGGACGGAGTGTCTCTGAACCTCAGAGACAATGAATTCGTGGCTATTCTGGGCCCTTCGGGTTCCGGAAAAACGACGCTTCTCAACATCATCGGAGGTCTGGACCGTTACGATAACGGAGACCTCGTAATCAACGGCGTTTCAACCAAGCGTTACAAGGACAGGGACTGGGATTCATACAGAAACCACACGATCGGCTTCGTATTCCAGAGCTATAACCTGATCCCGCACCAGACAGTCCTCTCGAATGTCGAGCTCGCACTTACGATCTCGGGAATCTCCGGCAAGGAGAGAAAGCAGAGGGCTCTGGACGCTCTGGACAAGGTCGGTCTGAGAGAGCAGGCTCACAAGAAGCCGAACCAGATGTCAGGCGGACAGATGCAGAGAGTCGCCATCGCGAGAGCTCTCGTAAACGACCCGGACATCCTTCTTGCGGACGAGCCTACGGGCGCGCTTGATACAGAGACCAGCATCCAGGTCATGGACCTCCTTAAAGAGGTTGCAAAAGACCGCCTGGTCGTCATGGTCACGCACAACCCCGAGCTCGCTGAAGAATACGCTACAAGAATAGTTAAGCTCAAAGACGGTAAGATCACCGCCGACAGCGATCCGTTCGAGCCTGAACTCAAAGCAGATGCGTTAAAGCCCGTTCACAAGAACCTGGGCAAGGCTTCGATGAGCTTTTTGACGGCTCTCGCACTGAGCTTCAATAACCTCTGGACCAAGAAGACGAGGACGATCCTTGTCGCTTTCGCAGGTTCTATCGGCATCATCGGCATCGCGCTGATCTTATCTCTTTCCAATGGTATTAATACTTATATCGACAGGATAGAGGCGCAGACCCTGTCGCAGTATCCGCTGTCGATCGAGAGATCTTCGATATCCTTTATGTCCATGATGATGGTATCCACGGAGACATGGGAGCCCGCGAAGGAAGGCGAAGTCACGGAAGTCCCTTCCGTCAGCCAGATCCTCTCGACTGTAAGGACCAATGACCTCATCTCTTTAAGGACTTATTTCGACAACGATAAAAAAGAGATCTACGACCTTACAAACGGCATCGAGTACTCCTACAGCATCGAACCGCAGATCTTCCGCTTTGAGAAAAACGGTGAGTTCAGACAGATCAACCCGAACAACGATTTCGCTTCGATGGGACTCAGTTCATCATCCGTATTCACTTCGGCGTACAGCATGAACGTCTTTTTCGAGATGCCCGAGAATGAGTCACTCTACATCAACCAGTACAATGTCAAAGCAGGCAGATGGCCCCAGAATTCAAACGAGGCAGTCCTCGTACTGACTTCGAACGGCGCTGTGTCCGACTACATCATCTATGCCTTTGGCTTAAGAGATACGGCAGAACTCGACAAGATGGTCAGGGATTTCTCGAACGGCATCGAAGTCGTATCCAACCAGGAACACTACACATGGCATTACGAGGACTTCATGGGCAAGACTTTCAAAGTCGTTCCCGCTTATGAGTTCTATAAATACGACGAAAAGCAGAAGGTCTACACCGACATGAGGAACAGCAACGACTATATGCGGAGCCTCCTCAAGAAGAGCGAGGACCTTAAGATCGTCGGCATCATCCAGCCTAAGGAAAACCAGGATATCCTGATGCTCAATTCAGGCATCTACTATGGTAAGGATCTTAAAGAAGAATTAAGAGCGAAGGCTGAAGATGCAGCTATCGTAAAAAAGCAGCTTGCCAACCGCGAAGTAAACGTCCTCACAGGCGAGAGATTCGACGAGCAGGAATCCGATTTTAAGATGGATGACCTTTTCTCGATCGATGAAGATGCAATCAGAGATGCATTCAAGTTCGACGAGGACAAGCTCAAGTTCGATAAGGATGCTTTCGGCGACATGAGCGGCATCGATTTTGCCGGCGCATTAAAGGGTTCCATGCCGAGTCTTTCCGAAGACCAGTTAAAGAGCATTCTCAAAGGCGTTGATTTCAAGGTCAATTCCGAGAAACTCCTGAAGGGCATGGGCGATATCTTCAACGATTATATGGATTATGCAAAGGACGATCCGTCCACGGATTATGCAAAGCTTCCCGATGCGATGGCTGCATTCATATCCTCATCCGAAGGCGGCGCAGTCTTAAGACAGCAGTTAATCAAGCTGATCAAGGACAGCGGCATCGCGGATATCGATCCCCAGCTCGCAAACAAGGCGCTGACCGCGATTACCGACGGCTTTGCCGAATATGCGCTTGCTAACGGCATGGATCTTTCAGACCAGACCAAGTATCCGGAATACTACCGCACGTATCTTTCGAGCGCTGAGGGCAAGAAGATCCTGGACGAGCAGTCTGCCATGATCTCCAAAGAGATCACCGACAAGGTGAAGATCACGCCCAAGCAGGCACAGGGCGTTGCACAGGCCCTTCTTGACGCTTACAGCGAGCACGCTTCAGAGAATAATCTCCCTGATCCGAAGGCCCTTGAGGGTTCACTTAAGAAGTATCTGGGCTCCGACAGGGCTAAGAAGATAATTACAGAGACCATCACTGGCTCCGTTAACATCGAAGAGATCACAAAGACCGTTGCCAAGAACGTTAACGGCATGACTTTCAAGATGGCTGGCCAGCTCGCCAAAGGTATCGAAAAGGCTATCAAGATGGTCGTAGAGCGCCTTGCATCCAACATGACAAAGGCTTTGAAAGATACATTCTCAGACTTCGGAAGCGCTTTGTCCGTTGACCAGGATGCATTTGCCAAGGCCTTCCAGTTCAACATGGGCGAGGACGAAATGAAGTCCTTCATGAGCGAACTTATGGGCGGCAGCATTGCCTCTGCAGAAGGCAATCTCTCCGACTTCGGTTACTGTGACGTCGAAGACCTCCAGTCGATCACGATCTTCCCTAAGGATTTTGAATCCAAGGACCAGATCACGGAGATCATCAAGGGCTATAACAAGATGGTCGAAGAAAAGGGCGAGGATGACAAGAGCATCACTTATACCGACATCGTAGGCGCTCTCATGAAGTCCGTAACGAAGATCATCAACACGATCTCTTACGTTCTCATCGCATTCGTCGCGATATCGCTCGTCGTATCATCGATCATGATCGGCGTCATCACATATATCAGCGTGTTAGAGCGCCGCAAGGAGATCGGTATCCTCCGTGCCATGGGCGCTTCAAAGCGCAACGTTGCGGATGTTTTCAACGCAGAGACCATGATCACGGGCTTCCTTGCAGGACTTTTCGGCGTCGGCATCTCGTTGTTCTCGCTTATCCCGATCAACTCACTGATCCATAAGCTTGCCGAGTCCAACGAAGTAAGCGCCGCCATGCCGTGGGCCGCTGCGGTCATACTGGTTCTCTTGAGCGTCGTGCTGACCCTGATCGGCGGTCTCATCCCGTCAAAGACAGCGTCGAGGCAGGACCCTGTAACCGCTTTGAGGACCGAGTAAAACAGAATTAGATTATCTTTATATCCCGTCTTTGTTGCTTAAAGGCGGGATTTTTTATTCCTTTTTAGAATAATCAAAAATTCATTAATTATTTTCCCAAAAACCTATTGGATTCCCCTATAATATGACTATGCCTTTCAGGCAAGAGGCGCTACAAAAAGAGAAAGGGGAACAGCATGAACAGTAAAGCCATGTATAACCTGTCTTACGGTCTCTTTGTCCTGACTGCCAGGGACGGCGCTAAAGACAACGGTTGTATCGTTAACACAGTCATTCAGGTCACTACAGAACCTAACAGGATCTCAGTTGCAGTCAACAAGCTTAACTTCACGCATGACATGATCCACAAGACCGGCGAATTCAACGTGTCGATCTTAACTGAGGGCTCAAAGTTTGAGACTTATAAGCATTTCGGTTTCCAGAGCGGCAAGGATATCGACAAGTTCGAATCGATCGAATTTTCGCGCGCAGCAAACGGTATCGCGTATATCGCCCAAGAGACGAATGCTTATCTTTCCGCAAAGGTCGTAAGCGAGACTGACCTAGGCACTCACACATTATTCCTTGCAGACGTTACCGACGGCGAAGTCTTATCGGACGACCCTTCAGTCACATATGCTTTCTACCAGAAGAATATCAAGCAGAAGCCGGGCGCTCCCAAGGCTGATGAGGCACCTAAGAAGGGCTTTATCTGCACTGTCTGCGGATATATCTACGAAGGCGATACGCTTCCTTCAGACTTTATCTGCCCGTGGTGCAAGCATGACGCGAGCTACTTTATCCCCTTGGATAACGGCGCTCCCGCAGCTCCCGCAGCTCCCGTAAAAGAAGAAACAAAAGAAATAACAATAACCAATAAACAGGAGGAATCAAAAATGGCAAACAAGTACGCAGGTACACAGACTGAGAAGAATCTTCAGGCTGCTTTCGCAGGCGAATCACAGGCAAGAAACAAGTACACCTATTTCGCATCCAAGGCTAAGAAGGAAGGCTACGAGCAGATCGCAGCTCTCTTCCTCAAGACTGCTGACAACGAGAAAGAGCACGCTAAGATGTGGTTCAAGGAGCTCGAGGGCATCGGCACAACAGCTGAGAACCTTGCAGCAGCTGCTGACGGCGAGAACTACGAGTGGACAGACATGTACGAAGATTTCGCTAAGACAGCT
>JAEFBC010000304.1 GCA_016292155.1 Saccharofermentans sp.
GTGCTGAGCTTCGGATTCCTTTTCGCGGAAGGGATGGACTGCTTGAAGATATTAATCATGACCAAGCACCTCCCATCTCGTATATGAATCAGCCAATGAAGGATCGATATTTACTTTCTGTGATGCCTTGTAGCAGGGCATAAGCCAGTGAAGCGAAGGACGGCGCAGCTTCATTTCCAATAACTGCTTCTGCAGATTATCTGAATACTGCGGTGAGATAACGATAATAAAGTCATCCTGCTCTGTGAAAGGGATATATTTCGTAAGCGTCTCCTCGAATGAAGACGCACGCTTTGTAAGATCGATCCTGGCAAGCTTTACTGCGCGTTCCTCAAGCGTGGCAGAACCAAGATCAGTCTCTGATACTACCGGCTTATCCGTAATGATATCCAGACCATTCGTATAGATCGCCGCAGGGATATTGAGGTCTGCCAGGTCCCTTAAATATGTGTATGTCAGGCTTATGGACTTTTCGAGCAGCTGCGTGGAACGCTTCGGATTATAGTAATCGAGATTTACGAAAATATGGACCTTCTGCGAGCACGTTGAAGCGTTCTGGTTTACCATCAGATCGCCTGTCTTGGCGCTCGCCTTCCAGTTGATGCTCTTCATCGGATCGTGCGGCGTATACTCGCGGATGCCGGCAAGTGAGAACGGGTCTGTCAGGAGCGTCCTTCTGCACTGGAGCTCGCTCAACGTGATGGATGTAAGCATCTTCATGAGATCTGAATTTACCGTCTCAGGAAGTACAGTGATACTTGAGTCGGCAGGGAACTCCCTGTTCATTCTTGTCGTAAGAAGAAGGTCTGAAGTCGTAATGCTGATCCTCGGAAGCACAAAGTAGCCGCGCTTCGTGCACTGAGCCTTGATGCGTCGCGTATGCTTCGAAAAAGGCTTTACCGTGAGCATGTCTTCCCTGTAGAGATGGTCCGACATTGAGGTGTTGGTCATGTCGTAGAACCTTAACGCGCGCGGCACCTCGATCTTGAGGATTATGAAAGGAAGCGGCAGGCGCTTCTTGTTCTCGGCAACTTCGATGAGCTCTATATCATCGCCACAGTTTGCGACACGCTTCGAGAAGTCGACCTTAAGGTTCAGCTTATCGAGCGCATGCAGACGGTAGTAGATGCTCTCTACTACAAAAAGTGCGATAAATGTAAAGATCAGTATGAACAGTTCCATTCCGAATAGGTATTACTTGCTGAAGTTCTCTGTAGGGCAGGGAATCGTGTTAAGAAGTCTTGTGATGATGGCTGCTGCGCTGTCACGCTTGGACATGAACTTGCCGTCAACGGAGACTGATCTCTGCGAACGGATCGTAAGACGGTGTGCAAGGACAGGTACTGCAAGTTCCTTGAAGTCGTCGGGAATGCAGTTCTCGCGGCCTCTTACAAAAGCCAGCGCCTTGGCAGCAGCAACGTATGCCAGAAGCGCACGCGGGCTTGCGCCGACTTCGATATCACCGGATTCTCTTGTTGCTTCGACGATCTTTACGGCATAGTCGTAGAGAAGGTCTGATACGTATATGTTCTTCGCCTTTTCCTGCATGGAGAAGATCTCGTCCCTGGTGGTTACGGGAGCAAGATTTTCGAGCGGGTCTTCTGTGGCAAATCTCTTTAAGATCGAGATGCTCTCGTCATGTGTGGGATAGTCCATCTTGAGCATCATGAGGAAACGGTCGAGCTGCGCTTCGGGAAGCGGGAATGTGCCCTGTGACTCAACCGGGTTCTGTGTAGCGATTACGAGGAAAGGAAGGTCCAGCTTCCTTGTATCGCCGTCTACCGTGACCTGCTTTTCTTCCATGCACTCAAGAAGGCTCGACTGTGTCCTTGCCGTAGCTCTGTTGATCTCGTCAGCAAGAAGGATATTGGTGAAAAGAGGACCCTTGCGGAATACGAACCTGTTTGCCTCGCGGTCGAAAAAGTTGATGCCCGTAAGATCTGACGGCAGAAGGTCTATCGTAAACTGCACGCGCTTGAAATCAAGATCCAGAGACTGCGCCAGAGCCTTGGCCGTCTTCGTCTTGCCCGTGCCGGGCACGTCTTCCAAAAGAACGTGGCCTCCGACGAGAAGCGATACGAGCAGGAGCTCGATCTGCTTATCCTTACCGACGATGACCTTGTCTACATTTCCGATGAGCTTTTCAGAGAACGAATTCATAACAATATCCTTTCTGACACCAAAGTGCTGACACCCAAGTGCGTGCTTTACTTCTAATAAGTATATAGGCTTTGAGTATACAGTAAAAGGGACATAATCTAGAAGAATACCTTACAAAATCACGGCTGTTTGCCAGGCCTGGGCCGGGGTTTTAGCCGACATTCTGAATGTGAACGGCAGAATGAACGGCACCGCCGTATGTTTTGCCGTTCATTTGGCCTAAAAATGCCGTTTTGAACGGCGGATTGAACGGCACCGCCGTATGATTTGCCGTTCGTTTGGCCCGAAAATGCCGTTTTGAACGGCGGATTGAACGGCACCGCCGTCTGTTTTGCCGTTCATTTCCAAACTACAGGCAAAACTTCAGGCGCCGCCTGGAATTCCGCCTTGAAAACAGCCCAAAAATGCCCAAACTTCAGGCAAAACTTCAGGCGCCGCCTAGAATTCCGCCTGGAAAACAGCCCAAAAACGCCCAAACTCCAGGCAAAACTTCAGGCGCCGCCTGGAATTCCGCCTTGAAAACACCCCAAAAATGCCCAAACTCCAGGCAAAACTTCAGGCGTCGCCTGGAATTCCGCCTGGAATCCGGCCATTAGCCAAGCATTAGCCAAGCGTTAGCCAAGCATTAGCCATACCTGAGCCGGGGTCATAGCCATACCTATGCCAGGATTCTATCCCGGAACCCCCACAAAACAGCGTTTCCCGCCAACGCAGATGGTATAATGTTATGCAAAACTGAAAAGAGTAGAAACACCATGAAAGTATTTATTGTTTATTGTCATCCGTCTGAAGATTCGTTCACGAAGAATATCCGTGATGCATTCATCAGGGGTATTACCGACAGCGGGAATGAGTATATTATCTCGGATCTTTACAAGATGGATTTTAAGGCTGACATTACAGAGCAGCAGTATTTGAGGGATGCCAATTACGAGAACACGCCGTTTACTGAAGAGGATGTTCTCGCTGAGCATGAGAAGATCAATTCTTCGGATGCCATCGCTTTTATATATCCCATATTCTGGACTGAAGCACCTGCGAAGCTCGTAGGCTGGTTCGACAGGGTATGGACTTACGGGTTTGCTTACGGCGATAAGAAGATGAAGATGATGGACAAGGCCATGGTCCTTTGTTCTGCGGGCAATCCGATAGAGAGATTGGAGCAGTTCGGGCTGCTTGGCAGCATGAAGAAGGTCATGTTCGGCGACAGGCTCTTTAACCGCGCGAAGCAGATGGAATTCGTTGTTTTCGACGGCACATCAAGAGAGAAGAAGACCCGTGAAGGCAACTGGGACACCAACCTTGAGAAGGCTTATGAGAAGGGCAGGACCTTCTTTGAGAAGGCTGAGGAAGTGTTCACGGTAGATGATAAGATCTTCACCGCAGTGGAGAATTCCGAGTCGGGCGAGGTGTCGGACCAGACAATATTCTGCTATCACCAGAAGGGCAATGTCATCTGGGCGGAGTATTCCGGCGGCAGCATCGTCAAGGGATTCCTGATAGGTACAATGGATGAGGACCACAACCTGCATTTTAACTACCAGCACATGAATATTGACGGTAATCTGAGGAGCGGTTCATGCGATTCTTCGCCTGCGTTCGAGAACGGCAAGCTCAGGTTCAACGAGAAATGGAAGTGGACAATGGGCGAAGAGGGCACATCGGTGATTGAAGAAATCTGATTTGGAGATATTATTTAGTTATGAATTGGAGAAAACTTACAGCTTATCTGCTTATTGCATCAATGACAGCCGCGCTTTTCACGGGCTGCAAAAAGGAGGAGCCGGCCGAGACCGTCCCCACGACAGAATCTACCGTTGCCACGACAACGACGTCTGTTGAGACTACGCCTGAGACAACGGCGAAGGTCACACGCTCCGCTGAAGAGTATAAAAAGGCCGGAATCAATGAGCTCAATTCCGTTCCGATACTCATGTATCACAGGATCTACAATATGAAGAATTCCGAGACCAAGTATAAGGGCGGCAATGTTGATAAGGACGGCTACAACAGAACGTCTGAGGCTTTCGAAGCGGACCTTCGAAGCTTCTACGAGCAGGGTTACCGCATGATGAGGCTGACGGATTTTGTCGACGGCAAGATCGATGTGCCGTTTGGTTACAGCCCGCTTATACTTACCTTCGATGACGGCATCAGGGACGTTGTTCTTGAGGGCTGGAACGATGACGGTTCACCGAAGTTCGATCCCGGCTGCGCTATCGCGATCCTGGAGAAGATCAAGGCTGAGTTCCCTGATTACAACGTTACGGCAACGTTCTTCCTTAACTGCCAGCTTTTCTGCAACAAGGAAGAGGATGATAAAAAGATCTTAAAGTGGATGGTCGATCACGGTTACGATATCGGCAACCACACATATAACCACGTAAAGCTCGGCGGCATGGAAGCGGATGCTATCGAGAAGGAAGTCGGCCGCATGTATCAGCTCCTGGATTCGATCATTCCGGGGCAGTATGTAAATATCGTCGCGCTCCCTTACGGTTCACCTGAGAAGATAAGTGACGACAAGCCTCAGTACCAGAAGATCCTGTCAGGCACCTATGAGGGATTTAATTACACGACGAAGGCTACGCTCCTCTGCGCTTGGACAAGGTCTTATTCGCCGTTTGTAAGAGACTACAACAAGACTGCGATAAGACGTATCCGTGCGTACGACAACGGCGGCGTATACTGGGATATCGAAGACAACTTTAAGCAGCTCAACAACGGCAAGAGATATATCTCCGACGGCGATCCCGATACGATCGTATATCCTTCGGAAGATAATGCGAGCGGCACATGGCTTAAAGAGACATACGGTCACACAGCGATCCCATACTGAGGTTTTGTTCATGAAGAGATTTATAAAGGCATTCACAGGTGCTTTCTGCGCTGTAACTATACTGCTCACAGGTGTCAGCGTTTTCGCGGCTGATGACAGGAAGACTCCCTCCGGAACAGATTTCGATGATATCGGAGGCGTGATCGAAAAGTGGGCGGAGGACAACAAAGACGATTACGTTTCCTTTGTAACCGCGGTCTTCAATAAAGATGAACTGCTTTATGAGGGCGCTTTCGGCGAGGTCGACCGTGAGAATAAGGTGCAATGCACCACCGATTCGGTCTTTGAATGGGGCAGCGTCACCAAACTTACTGTCTGGGTCAGCGTCATGCAGCTTTATGAGCAGGGCAGGATCGACCTTAATGCCGATGTCAGGAACTATCTGCCGCAGGGATTCTTCAAAAACCTTAAGTATGATGACCCTGTAACAATGTTAAATCTCATGAATCACAACGCCGGATGGGGCGAATGCACTTGGAACCTTCAGGTTGAGAATGCTTCTGAGGTCGTTCCTCTCGGAGAGGCCTTGAGAGCCACCGAACCGCCTCAGATGTACCGTCCGGGCGAGGTCTGCTCTTATTCAAATTGGGGTGCGGCTCTGGCCGGATATGTCGTGGAATGCATCACGGGAGAGTCTTTTGCCGATTATGTGCATAAGAATATTTTCGAGGTCTTAGGAATGGAGCATACGTCGATCCTTCCTGACCACAGCGACAATGCCTGGGTCAAGGAGAAGAGAAATGAGCTTTATGCTTATAATTTCGACGGCTCGAAATGGAATAACAACGGCCAGCAGCTTCTTTATATCAATATCTATCCGGCGGGTGCTGCGACGGGAACTATTGGCGACATGGCCAAGTTCGCCCAGAGCTTTGTAAGAGAAGACCACCCGCTGTTCCAGAAGCAGGAGACATTAGATCTCTTGCTTTCACCTTCGTCATATCTTGGTGACACTGATATTGTTAACTGCTGCCACGGACTCTGGACAGATCCTATGGAGAACTGCACTTTGTTAGGCCATGACGGCGGAACAAACTGCTGCAGCTCAAATCTCAAGTTCGATCCCGAGACGGGTCTTGGCTTTGTCTTCATGACTTCTTCAGGCGGCAAAGCAGACATTAAAAAACTCATCTTCGGAGAGCCTGCCGTACCTGACTTGAGTGCTTATGAAGGCACAATTTCTGATCCGGGCTGCCTTGCAGGCGTCTATGCCGGCTGCAGATCTGTCCGCCGAGGATTCTATAAGATCTACGGAATGCTCAGCATGCTTCCTGCAATCTATAAGGGTGACAACACTTACGATGCGGCAGGCGTTGCGACGATACGCCAGATATCCGACAATATCTGCGTATTGGACCAGAGCGCATCATATCCTGCTTACACATATACGACATCAGACGGTGCGAAGATCTTCTCGCTCGGATCACAGAGCTTTGAGCTCGATAACACTATCGTTCCGACGCTCGTTCTTATCGCCATCTACATTATTATGTGTATCGTTGGCGGCTTTATGCTGATATCCAAGCTCATAAGCCTTATCGGAAGAAGGCTCGAACCCTATAAGGGACTGCTGCTCATTACCATTACACAGCTGATAAGACCTGCGGTCTTCATGCCAATTATCGCGCTGCTCACATCGTATGGCACACTCTATGGAATTACGCATTCACAGGGTTATGTGGTATTCGGAGTGGAAGCTGCCTGCATGGCTGTGTTTGCCGCAACGCTTATATCTTCAATCTTTCACCTTATTACCGGTAAGGAAGACTCTGCGCCCAAGTGGAAGTACATCATGAGTATCTTAGGAAACATCGTGTCGATAGCCATGATGCTCATGCTTGAGCTCGTTAATATCTGGGGTATCTGAGATCTTTTGTGATAAAGGGGGATAACTATGGAACTTTGGGATCTTTACGACATAGACGGCAATAAGACAGGTGAGACATGGGAAAGAAAGCCCGGAAACTACGTTGATATTCCGGAGGGGCGCTATCATCTGGTAGCTGATATCCTCGTTCTGCATAAGGACGGGACTTTTCTCCTGACAAAAAGGGACCCGCGTAAAGATTTCCTGCCCGGATACTGGGAACCCGGTGCCGGCGGCGCTGCACAGCTTGGAGAAGATCCTTACGATTGTGCCGTAAGGGAACTTTTCGAAGAGACGGGGCTTAAGGCAGACAGCATGGAGCTTGTTGGCAAGCACGTAAGTGATTACTACCACAGTCTCTACTATTCATATGTGGCTGTTGTAAGCAGTGACAAGGATTCTGTCGTCCTTCAGGAAGGCGAGACTACTGAGTATACTTGGGTCGATGTGGAGGGCTTCAAAGAATATATGAGGTCGGATCTCTCCATGAAGGAGCACATTAAGCGGTACGGGGAATACTTCGAGAAGCTCTTCGCCGAAATCTAAAGGAAATTTAATGCCGGATGAGGCGTCTTTACTGATTGACGAACATCTCCGCATTATGTATAATTCCCGTTGTTTTAATAAAACATAATATACCAAGCATAGACGATGTTTATCAGAGTCTTAGGTGATTTTACGGGACCACTCCTCACGGAGTTAAGGCCATACGGACAGCCGGGTCCACTGCCGATGATCGGTTCTTCCGATCTATTGATTGAGTTAAAAGCTCAGTTTTATAAGTTGGTTACTTTATAACCGAAATGCGTAATCTTACGCAAACTTGTGAAATGGTCAATAAGAGTAGTAAAAGTAGTATTGCTATATAGACTCTATATGTTGGGTATCCGCCATACAGGTGCTTAATACACCTTTATGGAGATAGATGAGAAACATAGTGATTTAAGCGCAAGTTGTGTAATTACAGCTTGCGCTTTTTGTTTGAGGTGAAGTATGGAAAAAACAGAATTGGATCAGACCAGAGCTCCGATATATGAAGCTCTCGAAAGATTCCGCGAGATGAGGGTCGTTCCCTTTGACGTGCCTGGACATAAGCACGGCAAGGGCAATCCCGAACTTACAGCGTTTCTGGGCGAGAAGTGCGTCGGCGTTGACGTCAACAGCATGAAGCCTTTGGATAACTTATGCCATCCGGTATCGGTCATCCGTGACGCTGAACTTCTGGCTGCTGATGCGTTTGGCGCAAAGCACGCTTTTCTCATGGTCGGCGGTACTACGAGCTCAGTTCAGAGCATGGTGCTCTCATGCTGCAAGCAGGGCGATAAGATCATCCTGCCCCGCAACGTGCACAGAAGCGTCATCAATTCTCTGGTCCTCTGCGGTGCGATCCCTGTATATGTTAATCCTGACGTCGACCGCCGCCTTGGCATCTCCCTCGGAATGAGCCGCGAGCATGTAAGAAAGGCTATTGCAGAGAACCCTGATGCAGTTGCAGTTCTCGTCAACAACCCGACGTATTACGGTATCTGCAGCGATCTCCGTGCGATCGTTAAGATGGCGCACGATGCAGGCATGCTCTGCCTTGCTGATGAAGCACACGGCACACATTTTTATTTCGGAGACAACATGCCTGTTTCAGCTATGCGTGCAGGTGCTGACATGGCTGCAGTATCCATGCATAAGAGCGGCGGAAGCCTTACGCAGTCTAGCCTTCTTCTCATCGGTGAGAATGTTAATGAGAGACACGTAAGACAGATCATCAACCTTACACAGACGACATCAGGAAGCTATCTTCTCATGTCGAGCCTTGATATCAGCAGAAGGAACTTGGCGCTCCGCGGCAAGGAAGTCTTCCGCAAGGTTATCGAGATGGCTGAATACGCAAGAGAAGAGATCAATGCTGTCGGAGGCTATTATGCTTACGGCAGGGAACTTATAAACGGTGATTCGATCTTCGATTTTGACCCTACGAAATTAAGTGTACACACAAGAGATATCGGTCTTGCCGGCATCGAAGTCTACGACATCTTAAGAGACGAATACGACATTCAGATCGAGTTCGGCGATATCGGAAATATCTTAGCTTACCTCTCGATCGGCGACAGGATCCAGGAACTCGAGAGACTCGTAAGCGCACTGGCTGAGATCAAGAGAAGATACAAGAAAGATCCTGACGGACTCTTAAGTCAGGAATACATCGATCCTGAAGTCGTCTGCAGCCCGCAGAAAGCGTTCTATTCACAGAAGAAGAGCATTCCGATCAATGAGAGTTCGGGCTTTGTCTGCAGCGAGTTCGTTATGTGCTATCCGCCGGGAATCCCGATCCTTGCGCCCGGTGAAAGGATCACGAAGGATATAATCGATTATATCCAGTATGCAAAGGCGAAGGGTTGTTCCATGACGGGTTCTGAGGATCCGGACATTAATAACATTAACGTTCTGGTATAAGGAGGAACTGCTGATGAATTTATGGTTCAGTGAATATCATGCACCTGACGTAAGACACAGTCTCCGCGTCACAAGGCATCTTTATTCGAGCAAGAGCGATTACCAGCAGATCGATATTTTCGACACGCCTGAATTCGGCAAGGTCTTGGCTCTTGACGGAGATGTAATGCTCACCGAGCGTGATGAGTTCATTTACAATGAGATGATCACTCACATCCCTATGTCAGTGCATCCCAATGTTCAGGACATTCTCGTTATCGGTGCCGGAGACGGCGGTGTAGTCAAGGAGCTCACAAGATACGAGAGCGTAAAGCGTATCGACCTGGTCGAGATGGATCCGCAGGTTATCGAGGCATGCCGCACATATCTTCCCGAGAATGCCTGCAAGCTCGATGACACACGTGTTCATATATATTTCGACAACGCGCTCAGATTCATCAGAAGATCGAGCGAGGAATACGATCTCATCATCGTCGACTCCAACGATCCGTTCGGACCTTCCGAAGGATATTTCACCAGGGAATTCTACGGCATCTGCTACAACGCTTTAAGAAGCGACGGCATCATGGTTAACCAGCAGGGAAGCCCTTTCTACAAGCACGATGCTGAAGCAATGCAGAGGAGCCACAAGAGGATCGTAAATACATTCCCCATTAGCCGTGTATATCAGGCGCATATCCCGACATATGCTGCAGGCTACTGGCTGTTCGGCTTTGCGAGCAAGAAGTATCACCCGATCAATGATTTCGATGAGGAGAGATGGAAGAGCCTGCACCTCAGCACGAAGTACTATACAACGAAGCTGCACATAGGTTCATTCTATCTGCCTGCTTACCTTGAGAAGATGCTGATGGAGGTTGAGTCATGAATAAAAATGTAGAGACTTTTATCGGCTGTGACAGCGAATATTCCGAAGCAGATATCGTGCTCTTCGGTGCGCCTTTCGATTCGACGACGAGCTTTCGCCCCGGCGCGAGATTCGGAAGCGCCGCTATCCGTCATGAGAGCTTTGGAATAGAGACTTACAGCCCTTACCAGGATAAGGATCTTCTGGATAAGAAGGTCTTCGACTGCGGTGATCTCGAACTCTCGTTCGGCTCTCCCGAAGCTGCGCTCGCAGATATCGAAGAGCAGTCGAAAAAGATCCTTGAAGACGGCAAGCTTCCGATACTTATCGGTGGCGAGCACCTTGTAACTTTAGGTTCTGTAAGAGCTGTTTTCGAGAAGTATCCGGACCTCCAGATAATTCATTTTGATGCACACTGCGATCTCCGTGACGACTACCTCGGAGTGAACTTAAGCCATGCCTGTGTGCTCAGAAGATGCTACGATCTGGTTGGTGACGGTAAGATCCACCAGTTCTGCATCAGAAGCGGCGACAGGGAGGAATTTCTTTTCGCAAAAGAGCATACGGACATGCATAAATTCTCGTTCGACGGATTACAGGAAGTTGTTGATGAGCTCGCAGCAAACAACACTCCCGTATATTTCACGATCGACCTGGATTGCCTTGATCCTTCCGTGTTCTGCGGAACGGGAACACCTGAGGCAGGCGGCGTAAGCTTCAAGGAGCTTCTTAACGCGATCCTAACTGTTTCCAGGACAAATATCGTGGGCGCAGATATCAACGAGCTGGCACCGATGCTCGACAACAGCGGTGCATCAACAGCAGTTGCCTGCAAGGTTTTAAGAGAACTGATTCTTTCAATAAATTCATAAAGTAAGGAGATTAAGAAATGAGCAGAGTATTGGTTATCGGATGTGGCGGAGTTGCCAATGTAGCTATCAGAAAGTGCTGTCAGGCAGATGACGTTTTTACGGAGCTTTGCATTGCCAGCCGTACAAAGTCCAAGTGCGATGCGCTTGCAGAAGCACTCAAGGGCAAGACAAAGACTGTCGTAACAACTGCACAGGTTGATGCCGACAAGGTTGATGAGCTTGTTGATCTTATTAATTCTTACAAGCCTGATCTGGTAATGAATATCGCACTTCCTTATCAGGATCTTACGATTATGGACGCATGCCTTATCTGCGGCGTCAATTATATGGATACAGCTAACTACGAGCCTGAGGATACAGACGATCCCGAATGGCGCGCAATCTATGAGAAGAGATGCAAGGAAAAGGGATTCTCTGCATACTTCGATTACAGCTGGCAGTGGGCATATAAGGAGAAGTTTGAGCAGGCAGGTCTTACTGCGCTTCTTGGCTGCGGCTTCGATCCCGGTGTCACACAGGCTTACTGCGCTTATGCCAAGAAGCATGAATTCGACACTATCGATACTATCGATATCTTAGACTGCAACGGCGGCGATCACGGCTATGCATTTGCCACCAACTTCAATCCTGAAGTAAACCTCCGTGAAGTATCTGCACCCGGCAGCTACATCGAGAACGGCAAGTGGGTTGAGATCCCTGCAATGAGCATCAAGAGAGAATACGATTTTGACTCTGTAGGCATGAAGGATATGTATCTCCTTCACCACGAGGAATTGGAATCTCTTGCAGTAAACATTCCTGAAGTTAAGAGACTCCGTTTCTTCATGACATTCGGCCAGAGCTATCTTACACATATGAAGTGTCTCGAAAATGTCGGCATGCTCTCCACAACACCCGTTAATTTCGAAGGCCACGAGATCGTTCCTATTAAGTTCTTAAAGGCGCTTCTCCCTGACCCTGCAAGCCTTGGTCCCCGCACACACGGCAAGACAAATATCGGCTGCATCTTTACAGGCAAGAAGGATGGTCAGGACAAGACATATTACATCTATAATGTCTGCGATCACCAGGAATGCTACAAGGAAGTAGAGAGCCAGGCTATAAGCTACACAACAGGCGTTCCCGCTATGTGCGGCGCCATGATGCTCCTTACCGGCAAGTGGACTGAGAAGGGCGTTCACACAGTAGAAGAATTCGATCCGGATCCGTTCATCGAAGCACTCAATAAGTTCGGACTTCCCAAGCGCGAGAGCCACAATCCTGTGCTGGTTGACTGATCATGAACGGAATCTTTGACGGACTTACAACTTTATTGGATTCTGAAAATATCAAGGCCTTAAAAACACCTTGTTATGTTATTGATGAGAAAAGACTTCTGCACAATGCGGAAGTCCTCTCGTCAGTCATGTCGCGCACCGGCTGCAGGATCCTTCTGGCGCAGAAGGCGTTCTCAAATTACGACTTTTATCCTCTTATATCCGGATATATCTCCGGCACTGAAGCAAGCGGACTTTTTGAAGCCCGCCTCGGTAAAGAAGAGATGCCTGAAGGCGAGGTGCATGTGTTCTGCGCAGCATACAGAGATGACGAGATCGGTGAGATCATATCCTATGCTGATCACATCGTTTTCAACTCCATATATCAGCTCAAAAAGTTTGGCCCGTCTGCAAAGAAAGCTGGCCGCAGCGTAGGCCTTAGGATCAATCCTGAATGCTCCACGCAGGAAGGTCATGAGATATACGATCCGTGCGCTTCAGGGAGCCGCCTCGGCGTGACCAGAAGTGTATGGGATGAGGAGATGACACCGGATGCATTTGAACTTTTGGACGGCATTCATTTCCATACACTTTGCGAGCAGAACTCTGATGCACTCGAGATCACTTTGAAGGCTGTTGAAGAGAAGTTCGGAGATGTCCTTCCGTCAATGAAATGGCTCAATATGGGCGGCGGCCATCACATTACGAAAGCGGATTACGACATAAAGACTCTTGAGCGCGTGATCTTATATGCAAAGGATAAATGGGGCGTGGAGGTCTATCTGGAGCCCGGTGAAGCCGTTGCATTAAATGCAGGTTATCTCATGACACGCGTGCTCGATATCGTTGAGAATAACGGCGTTAAGATCGCGATCCTTGATTCGAGCGCTGCATGCCATATGCCGGACGTTATCGAAATGCCTTATACTCCGCCTCTTTTAAATGCCGCAAGCGACGGCACAAAGCCTTACAAATACAGGCTCGCAGGCCCCACGTGCCTTTCCGGTGACGTGATCGGTGATTACAGTTTTGATAATGAACTTAAGAGGGGCGATATGCTTATTTTCGGAGACATGGCAATCTATACGACCGTGAAGAATAATACGTTCAACGGCATGCCGCTTCCTGATATCTATAAGCTTGGAACTGACGGTTCAGTCGAAAAGATCACAGACTTCGGCTATTCTGATTTTAAGCACAGACTCGGAAGAGCGTAATTCTGACGCTCAGGTAAATCAACGTAAATGTTGAGTGCCTGTTTAGTCTAAGCCGTTGTCATCAGGACCGTAAAGAACTGCGTAATTAAGAGCGACGCTTTCTATGAAGTAGTATTTTTCTGTAAGTTCATTAGCTATCTTCATAAGTTCATCGTACGTCATATCACGTTTGAATTCGA
>JAEFBC010000305.1 GCA_016292155.1 Saccharofermentans sp.
AGGCGCTTCTGGAGACCGACGGCTGATAAATGACAATAAGTTTGTGATATACTGATTAATCAGGAGGGATAGTAGTATGGCTGATACAATCAAATGCCCGAATTGCGGGTCCAATCTCACACTTAATGCCGACACTCAGAAGCTTGAGTGCCCCAGCTGCGGCGCTTCTTTTGATCCTGCTTCTCTTAACACGATTACAGTAGATGAGCTCGAGGCAAAACCTGCAGAGCCTACTGATCCTTCTCTGGAAGCAGCTCAGGCATATGCCGCGCAGCAGCAGGCAGAGCAGGCTGCACAGGCTCAGGCTCAGGACGCTCAGGAACCGGCTCCCGAACAGACTGAATTCATCTGTAATGCATGCGGCGCGAAGATCGTAACAGACTCCCATACCGCTGCGACATTCTGCGCTTTCTGCGGATCTCCCGCACTTGTGGGAAAGAGACTTACAGAGCAGTTCCAGCCCCAGTACATGATCCCTTTCAAGTATTCGAGACAGTCCGCTGAGAAAGCATTCTTCAAGTGGGCCGGAAAGGGCAAGTGGACACCGTTCGGATTCGTTTCAAAGAAAAACGTTGAGAAGATGTCCGGCCTTTATGTACCGTTCTGGCTCTTCAATATCAAGGCTACGATCGATGCCAGCGGAACAGGCACTAAGGTCAGATACAGAGGTGATGACGAGATCATTGAGACATTCGACTTTACAAGAAAGGGCGAACTTAACTGGACGCATGTCCCGCTCGACGGTGAGACGAGGATCGACGACGCCCTGATGGAAGCTATCGAGCCTTTTGATTTCAATGCTCTTATTCCTTACGATTACAGATATCTTCCGGGCTTTTATGCGGACAGATACGACCAGTCACCGCAAGACCTCGCTGCACGTGCCACAAAGCGCGGCATCAGCGGCATCGACACTGCCCTGAAGGATTCTTTGAAGGGCAATTTCGACAGGTTCACGATTAAGAAGAATCTCAGCAGGATCGATTCAATGGAAGCAAACTATGCGCTGCTCCCTGTATGGTTCCTGGCATATAAATACCGCAACAAGTTCTACTACTTTGTAATGAACGGCCAGACAGGCGAAGTTGCCGGCGAAGTTCCGGTAAGCCCTGTTAAGAAGGTAATGTTCTTCTTTATCGTTTTGGGAATACTCGCAGTTATCACAAGATTTATCTTGGGTATTATCATGAGGGGGTTCTGGGGATGAGCGAAAACATTGAATTTAACGAACTGAATCAGAATCAGGGCAAGGCTCCGAAGCTTTCAGTCTTATCTGAGCTCAACGGTGCTTCTATAAGCGTGGGAATTGCGCTTATCTGCATCATCATCGCAAGCGTTGTCTTCTATATCTTCATGAACCTGTCACCTAAAAAGACCATTAAGGTCGTAGATGACGCTGACCTTTTCACAAGTGAAGAGATCGATAATATCGAAGATGCGGCGAAAAAGCTTTCCAAGGAGAAAGACATCAACGTTGTCATCGTTACAACAAACGACAAGGGCGCTAAATATTCCAATTCCGATGAAGACGAGAAGAGATTTGCCGAAGATTACTACATGAAGAGCGTCAAGACTGTACCTCTCCAGAACAACTCCGGCGTCTGCATCCTCATCGACGTTACATTGGATTATAAGGACGGAAGATTCTTCTGGCTCTACACATACGGAACCGCGCATTTCGCAGTATCCGACGATGAGTGCATGTCACTTTTCAGAAGATATTTAAGCCAGCTCGGTGAAGGAGAGTATGGCACAGCCGTTGAAGGCATCACCAAAGACCTCAACGATTATTCATATCAGAGCTATGGTGCGATCGTATTCTTTACGATCCTTATCCCGATCGGAATGTCGCTTCTCTCAACGTTTGTTGTATCTCCGAGGAGAAGACTCGACAGGCTTCCTGCTATCAGCACATATTCCATTCCGGGTTCCAATATTGTTGACAAGAGTGATAACTTCGTCAGCAAGAGGGTAATCCACCACGAGTCTTCAAGCTCCGGCGGCGGCTTCTCCGGCGGTGGCGGCGGAGGCTTCTCAGGCGGCGGTTTCTCCGGTGGCGGAGGAGGCGGCTTCTCCGGTGGCGGTGGCGGACGCTTCTGATCAGCTGTCACAGAAAAAATATGGGAAATGAAGGATAATTATGCTCAGCATCGTCGTGCCTGCCTATAACGAGGGCGAACACATCTACGATAACCTCATGACAATCGACAAAGCGCTTAAGGCGTTTACGTCAGACTATGAGATCATCGCCATCAACGATGGCAGCAGTGACAATACCGGTGCGGAAGTTGCACGTGCGGCAGCTGACAATCCATTCATCAAGGACTTCGGATACGATGTAAACCGCGGCAAGGGCGGTGCTGTCACATGGGGTGCCGCCAACAGCAAGGGCGACATCGTCGGCTTCATTGATGCTGACTTGGACCTCTCGCCCGACTTTATCCAAATGTATTTTAAAGAGATGAAAGCCACCGGTGCCGACATCGTTATCGGCTCCAAGATGCATAAGGATTCCAAGCTCGAATATCCCTTTGCGCGCAAGGTTTTCTCAGTCTGCTATTACATTATGCTGAAGGTCTTGTTCGACCTTAAGTGCCACGACACACAGACAGGTCTTAAGCTTTATAAAGGCTCTCTTATCAGGGAGATCGCACCCTTACGCAAGATCGACGGCTATGCGTTCGACATCGAGCTTCTCGCACTTGCCTCCAAGCAGAAGGCAAAGCTCATCGAGATGCCTGTCGAGCTTAACTTTACGAGGGTCCAGTCTTTCGGAAGGATCAAGTTCAAAGACGTCTGGAAGATGTTTACCGACACCTGGAAGATCTGGTGGGATCTTAAGGTTAAGAAGTCGTACTTTAAGTAAGTTCCGGCGGCATGCGGCAAAACATGCGGCAGTGCCGTTCATTCCGCCGCTTAAAATGCCGTTTTTGTGCCAAACATGCGGCAAAACATGCGGCAGCGCCGTTCATTCCGCCGTTCATAACGCCGTTTTCGGCCCAAACATGCGCGAAAATACTCCCCTTTTTTAATCCTCGCAAAAGAATTTTAGAGAACCCGCATTTTGCCTCACTTTTCCGAGCATCAAGACATAAAAATGTTACGAATTAAATAGAGTAAAAATCAGATCTTTGGGTTATACTATTCGCGGTGTGAAAATTTCTATTTGACATTGTCAAACAGGAAGAGGTATTGATTGGCATTACATTTTGCGAAGCGCATAACGGAATATAAACTTGCGAAGGAATTATTTACCCGTGGCAAAGATATCATCTTGAGCCCCGAAGCGCAGGTTTTGAAGACATTTACACAGCACGGAGAGACTACGGTTTTCGAGCACTGCCTGTCAGTTGCGAAGTTTAGTCTCCTTATGGCGCATTTCCTTGAAAGAACACTTAAGATCAATATTGATAAGGACAGCCTTGTAAGAGGCGCGCTCCTTCACGATTATTTCCTCTACGACTGGCATGACAAGACTGTTCCTGGCAGAAGAGTCCACGGATTCACACACCCCACAACCGCCAGAAAGAACGCTGAGAGAGATTTTGTCCTCAACGATCTTGAGAGGGACATCATCTCCAAGCATATGTTCCCCGTTACACCTTTCCCGCCCATGCACCGTGAGAGCATCATCGTTAACCTCGCTGACAAGTGGTGCGCACTTTGCGAGACATTTAAGCTCGACGTCTCTTCCTACATCATTTACCGCGTAAACTTCAATATTGCACTTGCTGAGGGCGAATATTCAATCGATTACGGCGAGACTAAAGCAGAATATTAATATATAATTCTGCCATGCGCGTAGAAAATCTCACAACACTGATCTACATCACAAGGGGCACAGACTGCCTCTTTATCCGCAAGACCAGAAAAGGCGACATGAACCTTGATAAGTATCTTGGGATCGGCGGCCATTTCGAGTCTGACGAGACTGCGGAAGAATGCGTTCTGCGCGAGCTTTCAGAGGAAGCTTCGATCTCTTCTAACGAGCTCGAAAACTTCTCTTACAGAGGCCTTATCACGTTTATCTCATCCGAATACCCGACTGAATATATGCATGTGTTTACGGCATCAGTTGCTGATGACTTTGAGCTCCCTGAAGGGGCTTGTGACGAAGGCGAGCTTTGCTGGATGCCTTTGTCTGACATTTGTAATCTCCCGGTCTGGGAAGGCGATAAGATCATGTTCGACTATCTTTTCGGCTCCATGAAGGACTCAGGATTCTTCACGATGAAGTTCTGTTACGAAGGATCTGTCCTTGCCGAGCATACTGAGACGAGCTGGTAAGTGTTCCTGACTATCGCATATGCCTGTTTTTGGGGTGTTTTGCGATAGAAAATACCCGGTTTTCTGTCGCAAATGATGATTTTTTCGCCGTTTGCGATAGTGCAGGGTATCCGCCAGAACTATTGCCAGCAAAAAACTGATGTGTTATATTTCACCTGAAATAATCTTACGAAAGGCAGATCTCATATGCATTGGATAACACCCAACGTTCATCTTATGTTCGGTTCCGTAAAGGCGTCCTATGGGAGAAGTCTGCCTATTTTCAGGAAATAACACCTTAATATCAACCGATAAATAGATGGCTTCTCCTTTGTTCTAAGACGGATCAAAGGAGTTTTTTATTTATGTCGAAAACCAGTATTAAAAGGCAGTTAGGACTGCTTTACATATCGAACTTTCTATTCAACATTCACATCGCGGGCGCCGCATGGGTACTGCTTCTCGTGTCTGACGGCTATTCGCTGATCCAGGTCGGATTTGCCGAGACGGTATTCCACATCGTAAGCCTCATGGCTGAGATCCCGTCAGGCATGTTCGCAGACGTCTTCGGGCGCAAAAAGAGCCTGCTTCTGAGCTGCATCATGACAATGTGCTCGGCGCTCATAAGAGGCTTTATTCCGGGTTTTGCGGCCGTGTGCGCATCGGTAGGTTTTTCCGCGCTCTCATACAACTTCATCTCCGGAAGCGACAGCGCGATAGCTTACGATTCACTGCTCGAGGAAGGCAGTCAGGATAAGTACGACAGGTTCGTGTCGACCCAGACCATGATCTACAGGATATCCAACGGACTTGCAACGCTCTGCGCGGGCGTGGCCGTAATGATGGGCAACAGGAACGCACAGATGTTATCGCTCGGAATATCGGCGGTTAACTTCATCGCGCTTCTCTTCCTTAAAGAGAACAAGGTCATCTTAAAGAAGAGCGGCGATTCGCTCAGAAAGAGGATCAGCGACGTTTTTAAGGGAAGCATGGGCTTTCTCAAGGGCAATAAGAAGGTGGCAGGGCTCATCTTCAGAAATGCCCTGGTAGGCGGCATCGACGTGCTGCTCTTATTCTTCCTGCAGGCAAAGCTCCCCATGACGGGGATCCCTGACTGGACTTTGGGACCTTTGCTCTTCATCATGTCGATGGGAGGCATTCTAGGCGCCCTGGCTGCACGCAAGGTGAAGAAGACGACGCTTGGCAGGTTATTTCTCTTCTGTATCTCGCTGGCGCTCATAGGGCTCGTTAGCGAGTTTACAGGCATATGGTATGTCATGACACTCGGAGGTTTCCTCACGGCCTTTGCTGATGACCTGATCCAGATAAGATCTGATATCGCTCTGAACCAGATGGTGCCTCCCGAGCAGAGAGCGACGCTCATGTCGGTCAACTCATTTTGCTTTTCCGTGCTCATGATATTCATGTCGCCTCTGGCAGGATTCATCTTTTCGATATAAACAGTATTTGATAGACTTTATCTGATGCAGATACTTTTATGGGCAGCAGTTTTTCTATAGAATCTGCCCCGGAAATGAAGGGGCCCATGAACCCCCGGCCAAACGAGCGGTAAGGCGCAAAAGCCTTAAAAAACAATGAGTGTAACATTGTTACACAGCCAAAAACTCGAAAATGGAGGAGCCAGATATGAAAATCTACGACATCTCACAGGAAGTCTTCGGATGTGCAGTCTATCCCGGAGATCCGTCTCCCGAGAGACAGGTCATGCTGAGCATCAGCGACGGCAAGATCTGTAATCTGACAGCATTCAACATGTGCGCTCATAACGGAACACATGTTGACGCTCCTTTCCATTTTATCGACGGCGGCAAAACGATTGACCAGGTCGATATCGATAAGTTCGTAGGCTACTGCTATGTAGCAGCTCATGAAGGCGATATCACAGCCTATGACGCGCAGAAGATGCTGGATAAGGCTGATGAAGCTGCTAAGGAAACAGGGTGCGACTGCAACAACAGGATCCTCGTAAAGGGAGAAGCCACGATGACTGAAGAAGCCGCAAAGGTTTTTGCGGACAGGAAGATCAAGCTCTTCGGCAACGAATCGCAGACCGTGGGACCTCTGGAAGCACCTATGGAAGTGCATCTTACGATGCTCGGTGCGGAGATCGTGCTGTTAGAAGGTATCAGGCTCTCAGAAGTGGATGAAGGAGTTTATCTGCTTAATTCAGCGCCTCTTAATCTCGGAGGCTCGGACGGAGCGCCGTGCAGGGCAATACTGATGTCACTGTAATCAATAGAAAAAAATAAGCTCCCGTCATAATGGCGGGAGCTTTTAAGTTTTAGCTGAATTTTTCCATCCTGATGATGTGTTCTTCATCCGGCTCCATTATGCCGTTTTTGTAGTTGTAACCCATCTTAAGATAGAAGGGAACGCCTGTGATCGAAGCAGGGATCTCAATGCGCTTTGCTCTTGTGAAGTATTCGTCCTTCTCAAGCGTATTGATGATCTGTCTTCCGACGCCCTTGCCCTGATATTCGGGATTTACGAAGATAGTGAAG
>JAEFBC010000306.1 GCA_016292155.1 Saccharofermentans sp.
CCCGGCCGCGGTCAGGATGTTATAGAGCCTCACGTCCACGACCTCAAACTCATAGGCAGTAACGGATTCCAGGTTGGTCTTGTAGCCTTCGTCACTTGCGGCTTCTTCGTATATCTCAATGGCAAAGTCGAGCTTCTCCATAGTAAGATTGGAGCCCTCCGGAATGCCGTCTTCCTTAAGTTTTTTGAGCTTAATGAGCTTCTCTTCGTAATCTTTGTCGTAATGGTCAGCAATCGCCTTGCCTGTGCCCTCCGGAGTCGCCTTAACGATAACGGTCATGTGGCCGTTGGCGCTGCTGTAAGACGAACTGTTGACGCTGGAATCGGACTTATAGCCCCTCACCGGGATCGTGATAAAAGAATCGTCACCATAGTCGATCTGATAGCAGTACAGATCCTGCCCGCCCTCGAAAAGATTCTCCGTATCAAGCTTTACCGAATAACTCTTGCCGATATCTGCCGCATCGATCAGCCCGGCATCCTTATACTCCGCACGGCTTATATTCTGCCTGATCAAGGTGGCCGTTATGGCAGTTGCAAGTCCTGCCACAGCGAGTATGGATGTTAATAAAATTACTGTCTTACGGGCTTTCTTCATCAATAGATCAACCTGCTTTTTATTTTTTAAATATAAACCTGAGGTGTATCGTTTATATATTTTTTTCGGAAAATAAACACCCTGCAGGGCCTTGCGGCGGTGCAGGGTGCTGGTGTCAGTAATTATTGTTTCCGGCCGGAATTTAAGGTTTGGAAACCAACGGCGGAATCTCGTTCTCTTCAGTCTCGATCGGAGTGCTGGTAACGATAACATCTGTGTTATCGAACTCGATGATGTCCATATCCAAAAGTGTGTATGTTTCCTTAGTCTTCATTTAGTTTTACCTCTTTCTTGTTTTACTCTTGGGTATTTGGTTTTATCAGAACGATCTGTTGAAATCGTAAAGTGCACTTACGAGACGCTTCAGATCATCGTTGTAGACTGCATCGCCTTCAGGCTGACTGAGAACGAGTCTGATGTACTGTGTAGGGCAGTACATTGTCTGGCCTAAGAACTGGTTGTTCTCATCGAAGAAAGTGACGCCGTAGCGGGACGATATAGAGTTTGCAGGGATGTTCTCGATCTTAACTGAAACATAATCGCCGTTAACAGTCTTTTCCAGCACTTTGTTGCCATACTTGATCGTCAAGCCCTCTACGTCTTCAGGGTGGAAGTAGAGTTTAAGAGTGATCGTTGTGTTAAGGATAAGGCTGACCATTGCAGGTTCTGCGTAGGTCTGCAGGTCTTGCTCCAGAGGAATATCTGTGTAATCCTTGATGGCTACCTCACGCTCAGAAGCGGGCAGGACTGAATTTGCAAGAGTTTCAGGCTTGTATTTGAAGTATTTCTGTGCGGAAGCGCCGTAGTTCAGCATCGCCTTGGTGATGTTCTTATCCCTGTCAGTATAATTGCTGTGAGTCAGGATATAGTTGGCATATTCCATAATAGTGTAGGAATATGTGCTTCCGTCAGGGAATCCGTTAGCAGTGTAGAACTGCGCGGTGATAGTATCCGACATCTGCTTGGCTACAACGCTGCAGCGGAAGATCTTCGCGCCGCTGCCGCTGGGGCCATCCGTAGCTTCACTGACCTTAACTATCTGTTCCTGGCCGTTAACCGTAAACTTGATGTAGTTATCGGGATCAAGATAGTTCTCGTCGATCTTAAACCAGAAGTTAACACCAATATCACCTGCAAGGCTTAAATTGTAACCATAGAGGTGTGCGCCTGTTCCGATATCGATCATGCCTTCGCCGTTGGGATCAAGGTCTCCTACGAACTGGTCAGCGATATATTCATATTTCGTTTTGTAATCATCAAGGTATTGCTGCAATACATGGATCTTTGTGTCGCTGTTGATATTGGAGTAACCGGGATCGAAATTTAAGGCTACATTAGCAGGAGCAGGATACAGATAGATATCTTCCATATAGAGTCCTTCATAGAACGCACGGTAACCGACATAAGTAACTGTACTTGGGATGGTTACAGACTTGATCATTTCGCTTTCAAAGCACAGGTCGTCATCGATCGAGGTAAAACCACTGAGGAATGTGATCGAATTAAGGCTTGGGCATCCGCCTAAAGCATTATATTCGAGCGTGACGCCCGAAGGAATTGCAATCGAACGTATAAGCTGACCGGAGAATGCCCAGCCGCCAATATATGAAAGGTTGGCGGGCAATGTGATCGACTCGAGCGAACCATAGTGATTTTCATAATCGACAAAGAATGCTCCACCTTCAATGGAGGTAAGTGAGGAAGGCAGATTTACTTCGGTAAGGCTTATGCATTCGTAGAATGTGTTAGGCGCAATACTTGTTATTCCCTCGCAAATAGTAACTGATTCGACACCACTTTGAGAGAAAGTATATTCTTCCCAAGTCTCTATGCTTCCGGGAATAGTTACTGACTGAAGATCGCTACAACCGGCGAATGCTTTGTATTCAATTGTTGTTATTTTGTCGTGAAGATCGATTGCTTTAAGCCAGCTGCAATTCATAAAGGCTTCCCTGCTGATTGTTGTTACAGTCGAAGGGATGTTGACCGATTTAATAGCGGATTCCTCGAAAGCATTTGCTTTAATAGTAGTTAATCCTTCAGGAAGGACAATTCCCTCAAGGTTGTTTGTCCAATAGAAAGCTTTTGATCCGATACTTTTAACAGTGTCAGAGAGTGTGACTTTAGTAAGCGAGCCAAATCCGCCTGCGAAAGCAAAATCACCGATAGAGGTAACTCCGCTCTCAACGACTACTTTCTTTATTTTTGAATTTAATTCGTACCACGGCTGGCTCTGAGCTTCATAATCATACATCGGACCTGTACCGGAAATGAGCATGGTGCCGTCACCGTCAACGATCCAGGTAAGATTCTCGCCACAAGAACCCTTTCCGAAAATATTAGATAATATATTAAGATTTAAGTTTCCGAATTTTGCTACATAAGCATCGTAGTATCTTCCGGGAACGATGCACGTAGTGCCCTTATCCGCAATAAAGTCATTTGCAGATGCTCCCCAGGTAAGCTTGGCAGGATCGACAAAAGCATTTACTGTCGCAAGCTTGCTGCAGCCAGCGAATGCTCCGGCAGCGATTGATTTAACAGAATCATCGATTGTTATTTCAGTCATTTCAGAACAGCCATAGAATGCGTTAGCTTCAATGGTCTCGAGTTTATCACCGAATTGAACCCAGTGAAGTTCTTTGCATCCGCTGAAAGTATCTTCAGGAATTACCGTAATAAGTTCGGGGCATGTAAATGAATAGAGCGTACTGTTTTTGAATATTCCCTTGCCAAAAGTCTTTACACTCTCGTACATATAAACATCGTGCAGGTTAGGGCATTCTTTAAATGCACCTTCGCCAACGCTTGTAATACTATGTGAGAAATAGACATAATTCAGTCTTCCGCATCCTGCAAACATTTCCTTACTGACGTATGTTAATTTATCAGGAAGAGTAATAGATTTAATACCGCATTTTGAGAATGCAGCCTCACCTACTGAAGTTAATTCAGAAGGTAAGTGGATAGTCTGAACACTTGTATCAGCGTAGAATGCTTTGTCACCGATAGAGGTTATTGAATCCGGCAATGTGCCGCTTTTGAAATTTTCGTTGCCTTCGAATGCATGTTTACCGATGCTCTTTAAAGATGATGACGGGTAGTAAGCATCCGACAAAGCAAGAATCTGTGCGAAAGAATAATCTCCTATATGTGTGACGCCTTCTTCAATTCTGACAAAATGAATAGTATATTCATAATCTTTCCAAGGTCTGTCATCTTTACTGTGAAAGTCAGGCATTGCACCCTCACCGGAGATCTTGAGTGTATATTTGCCGTCGAATTCCCATCTCAATCCGCCTTCGAGAGTACCGGAACTTACTATTGATATTTCATGAGTGGGATCGTCCTCACCGACATCGGATGTGCCGCTTCCGCTTGATGAACCGCCGTTATCATCACCCTGAGTATCACCCTGAGTATCACCCTGAGTATCATCACCGGCTGAACCATTAGCTTTGGCAACGCTGCGTGTACGGACTGTATCATTTACTTTGACTGTGCCGTCTTCCTGGTCATTATCTTCATTCTGGCCGGCACCGTCTGTCTGACCTTCGTCTTCGTTCTGACCGGCATTTTCATCCTGACCAGCGCCATCTGTCTGATCTTTATCTTCATTCTGACCAGCACCGTCTGTCTGACCGGCCTGTTCTTCCTTGGCAGGCTCTTCCTTTACAGGTTCTTCCTGCTTGGGCTCTTCTTCGGTCTGCACAGTCTGATTAGAATCACCTGCAGACGTATCAACAGGATCAGCCATAACTGTTCCCGTGTATGTAAGCATAATCGCTAATGAAACAACAAGTGAGAGCACAGTGCTCCAGGTTTTCTTCTTCTTCATAGTAAAACCTCTTTACAAAATAATAGGCTCCAAATCCCCTCCACACGAAAAGGGGAAACTCCTTTATATATATTAATAAGTTAAAATCGACTTTTAAAGTCCTTTGCCGATATGTAATTTATTTGTCTAACAAATACGGAAAATTAGCACAATTTTGTAACAATAACCACGGTTCGGTAACAATCCGGCAACGGAAAAACCCGGCAAGCCATCCGCTCAGCCGGGTTTTGTGTTAAGTTTTTCTCTAAATTATTTGACCTTTCGCCTTGCCTTTTCAGCCCTCAGCGGGTGCTCCTTATACAACGTCTCTTAACGGGAGACTGATCAGGACAGAGTACGCGTTGTCGCCCGTCGGCTTTTTGCTTACGAAATATGTCAAATAGAAAGATGACTCAAGGTCACCCTCACCGCTTGTCATGAGCGAAGTCCGCCCGCATGCAGTCTTGAGCGCCTCGCAGCCGGCGTTATAGATCAGCTGCATCCTGTCTTTATCTTCGGCGATTATCGAGATATCCACACGGCTCCCCTCGCCTAAAGACCCGTCGGGATTGCGGTCGAGAACGACCAGAATATCACGGATCCCTTCGGAGCCGTTAAGCGCGACCGGATCCCAGAAATAGGTGCAGATGTTAAACGAATCGTCTTTAAAGATCGTGTCATTAGGATAAATGGTGAATTTATCCGGGAAATTCTCCAGCGTAACACTGCGCGTCGCATTGGTGATCTTCAGGATGTTCTCAGTGATCTCAACGAAATTCTTACCCTGGAACGATACGAAAACCGTGCCTTCCTCATTCTCTTCCTCAAGTTCAGGCGTTGCTGCCTTAGTAGTTCCTGAAGCCGAAGTTCCTGCTGAAGTGTTTGCCGAAGTTTCAGTGCCTGCCGTCGCCTCAGTGGTCTCTTCAGTAGTCGCTTCTGAGGTAGCTTCAGTTTCCGTTGTCGTTGTGACTTCTTCAGCAGTGGTCTCGTCAGTAGTTTCTCTCGGACCGTCCGGCTTTACCGTAAAGCCGTCGCACGAGCAGGCACCCAGCGCCATTGCTCCTGCCAGTATCAGTCCTGCGATCTTTTTAAATCTCATATTCCATCCCTCCTTAAGCGTGCCATTAAAGTTCCGGCCACGCCTGATATTTTACCATTACAGTATGGCAAAGCAGAATGGGTGAGAAGAAATCAGTTGGCAGGGTGCTTTTGTCACTCAGCGTCCGGCTTGAATTTGGGTCACTCAAAGCTGGTTTAGACTTGTTACTCAGCGTCCGGCGCGAACTCCGTCACCGTGATGACATCGTCGCTCATAAGATCAGGCTTATCCGTGATCTTCTTGAGGTAACAGTCAAAGAATGCCAGAAAGCTCTTGCATGTATATTTGTGCGCCGTGTCAGCATCGAGTTTTCCCGCCGTGAAGCCCGGCTTCAAGGCATATTTCATGTCCGAGAAACCCATATGGCTCATGTCGCGGAAAAGCACCTTATAAGCGGGCTTTGTGTGGTTGATGTAGCCCTTGGTGACGACATTTTCGTTTGCTTTGCAGGACAGCTGCATAAAAGGCTTATTCATGGTCATGCCTTTGTGGTCTCCGAAAAGCCCGCCGTCGATATTGATCCCGCACGTATATTCAGGATCCGTAAGGCAGACCTTATATGCCGTCGCGCCGCCATGCGAGTGGCCGGAGATACCGATGCCGTTTGTAAGATCAATGATGCCCGCAAATTCCTTTTTCGCGTGCTCCACGGCAATATCCGTATCGGTTATCCATTCATCGACGCGCGAACCGATGAATGTGCAGTATTTGCTCTGAAACTGCTCGAAAAGTTCGGCCAGCTCAGCAGGCGTCCCCTTGGATTTTGTGAGCTTATAAGCAGCCAGAACGCCGCCCAGAAACGGGTGATACATCTTGTTTGCCAAAGACTTGTCAACAATCGTGTAAGTGCCGTCATCGTAATCCGTGCCTGCGCCCTCAAACGGGTGCCCGACCGAGAGCACGACATAGCCGTGCGACGCCAGATCTGTCAGGAGGAACGAATTGCCCTCAACATAGCTGAAATACCCGTGATTAAACACGATCAGCGGGAACTTTTTATCCTCAATAAACGGCGCATCTTTATAGCAATACGCATCATTCTCCCCGGACGCCTCCATCTTGTCGTAATTAAGCGGGATCTTGAAGGCTTTCTTAATTCCTTCGGCCTCACTCCGCGACATGGACTTCGCCCTTGCAAGGCCTTCAGTCCGGCTCTTGTTGAAAGGGTAGTAGACCCTTGCCGGCACGTGACGCATCGCGCCGTTCTTATCGAGTACATCCTTTCTCGTGTTGTAGACCGTGAAAGTCCTTGTGCCCACTGCGTATTCGCCTGTTGGAACCGGTTTGTTGTTCATCTTATCTCTCCCTTATCTCTTCCTTTTTCTGCCGCTCGGGTAGATATGGTAGTTGTTGGGCTTGCTGGGGGTGACGGGGGTGTCATCTTCGATTTCTTTTTTATCCGCGTCCCCGCCGAAAAGCATGATTATCGTCGTCGCCAGAATATCGAACATCGCTCCCGGCCTGCATTCTGTCTGCATCGGCGCCTTGCCGTAGCACGCCGTGAGAATGCAGTTCGTCTCAATGCCCACATAAGCCGACGAAATGAACTGATAAAGCTCCATCGGATCGTGCCTTGGCTCAAGCTTTTTCTCCGCGCTCGCCTTGAAAAGGTAAGGGAAGATGACCTTCGCCAGGTGATCCATATTGCCCTTGCCCTTAACGTTTCCAATGATCTTCCCGGCGCGCTCCGGCTCATTTATCGCCAGCACAGTCAGGTCGAAATTTATCTTCTGGATATCCATCAGATGCGCTTCCATCGCCTCTGCAAGAACTCTGCAGATCCTTCTGGTTATTACTTCGAACGAAGCCGTCTGGTCGGCCACAGCCGCATCCAGCTTGTCCGTTATGTCGTAGTCACGGCGCATGTTCGTGATCATGTCGGTCAGGATCTCGTCGAGGTCTTTATAGAACCTGTAAATGCCGCCCTGCGAGAGCCCCGTCTCCGCAATGACGTCAGAGATCGTGACCATCTCGACAGGCTTTCTCAGGCACACCTGATAGCATGACTCGACTATCATCCTGCGCTTGTTGTCAAAGTATTCCTGTGTGACTTTAGGCATGTTGTTTGCTCCTCTCATAAAAATGAAAGTGGTTTCATTTTAAAACTGGCTGGGCGGGGTTGTCAATAGGGGAAGTGTATCTGAAACCCGTGTTTTTTATGCGTTTCAGATACAGCTGGCTTTGTGATACATGGCCGTGACTCCCATGTGTGCAATTGTTGGCCAAAAAAGTGCCCAACAGTTGCACAAAAACGCGATTTTATGCAATTGTTGCCCCTTTTTTAAGGCAACAATTGCACATCTGTCTTTTGAGTCTTAAGGCGACGTGTAATTTTCGAGGTTTCAGATATAGTTGCGCTGAAGACGCTTGAGCAAAAACTGAAGTGTATAATTATTGCCCTTAAAAATGCCCAATAATTATACAAAAACGGCTTTTTGTATAATTTTAGCCCCATTTTTGCATCAATAATTATACAGCGGCAGTCGGGCCATGAAGCCACGTGTAATTTTCCTTCAAAAAATCGCGAAAAATTACACAAAAAAGCGATTTTGTGTAATTTTCGAGGTTTTTTAAGCCAAAAATTACACGCCGGGCTTACAGTGGCTGGGGCCGGGGGCAAAAATCAGGGGCCAAGGCCAGGGGCAAAAAAAGGGAGCCGAGACCAGCCTTACAGCAGCCAAGCCCAAAGCAAAAAAGACTGCCCTCAAAAAAAAGAGCAGCCCGGAAAATACAATATTAACAACGCCTTACTTACTTTTATACATGCCGCCGATCTTGCCGACCGCGATGATGTTGCCGGTGTTGCCGTCCTTGTCGGTGTCGAGAGCCTTGATGAATTCAGGGGTCTTGGGGTTGATGGATCTGACGCTGCCCTTGACTTTTTCGACGGGGTTCTTGAGCGCGAAAACATAGGTATTGTAGACATGCGTGTCGCCCGGCGCGGGAGACATTCCGGCGTAATACTTGGTGCCAGCAAAGCCCAGCGGGAGCGATGTCTCAGTGATGTCGCCCTGCACCCAGTGAAGGACATAATGAGTGTTCATGTCGACCATGTAGATCGCGTAGCATGAAGCGCCCTCGACAGGTTCCCAGCTGAGGTCGGGAGAGAGGTTGCCGTCGACGGTGTTGGCGGTGTTCTCGTTCCAGTAGCCGCCGGTGAGGCTGTTTGTCGTGACTGCAAAAGCCTTATATTCGCTGACGAATTCGTCGCCGCTGTTGTCGGGCGCGGCAGTAGTTGTGGTCACTTCAGACGAAGGTGTCTCAGATGAAGACGGTGCTGCCGTGGGTTCTGTGCCGCAGCCAGCAAGCGATGCGAGTGACAAGGCGAGCGCGCCGCAGAGAATCAATGATGCAAACTTTTTCATAAATTTACCCCCTGTTATTTACCTGTATCCGTAATACAACTCTGGTGATGTATACGGAGCTTTGATCGTGCCGTAAGCGATGACGTTTCCGACGGAGCCGTCTGATGCTGTATTTACATAGTCGAAGAAGGACTGGATGTCGCCGGATCTCGCGTCAACGCTGAAGGTTCCTGCCTTGGGATCCGACTTCAAAGCGATCACGTGGATCTCATATGTGTGCGTGCCGGCAGGGTAAGGTCCCGTGTAGACCGAAGGGTCGGTGAATTCGCCTTCTTTGAGTTCTGTTTTGTCAACTACAGTATACCAATAGAGCCAGCGCTGTGTGGTGATGTCGATCATGACGATGGCGTATTTGGCTGCGCCCTCGACGGGCTTCCACGAGAGGGCGGGCGAGAGGTTGCCTTCCTTAAGGCCGCATTCGGTCTTCCATTCGCCGTCCTTGTTAAGGCTCGTTGTTGTGAGTTCGAAAACCGGCAGGTTGTCCATATAGACCTTGGAAGCTGCCGCTTCATTGCCAGTTGCCTGATCGAATTCCTGTTCTTTGACGGGCACTGCTTCCGTGCCGAAGATCAAAGTAACTGTGCCGTCTGCGGTCGCAAGATCGATCTTTAATTCGCCTGAATTTGTGACTGATCCGCCTGTTACTGAAGCCTTGCTCTCGACGGTGCCGGAAGCGCCTGCGAACACGGTCTTTACGTTCGTTCCGACCGTCTCGAAAAAGCGCTCTGTGGAAGTGTTTTTCGAATTGGAAAGATTGAACGAGAACAGTCCCATTTTCTTTAAGAAACGGATATAAACTGTGCCTGTCTCACCTGCAGGGATCTCGTCACCAAAAAGCGTTTTGAGCTGGGCCTCAGCCAACGATTCTGCCTTCCAGCTGGAGCCGGGAAGCTTTGTGGTATCGACTTCGCAGGACTTAAGGGTCTCAAGGTGGATGTCCCACTGGCCGGTGGTCTTGTTGAGCGAGGCATTGACCTCTTTGGAGACCTTCTGCGTGAGGAGACCGTCAATCATGCTGACCTGGTAATGGTAGGTTACGGAGTCGGAATCAGAGTAATCGGATTCATTGCTCTTGTCGTTGGAATGAGAATCAATAGTGACCGTCTGAACGCCTTCTTTTGCAGCGATCAGGTCAGCGCTGTATGAATTTGCGGGTTCGCTGCTGCAGGAAGACAGCAGGATTCCTGATACCAGGAACACAGCAACTGCGCAACTTCTGAACTTGTGGTCAGGCATAAAAAAGACTCCTCCCCGGATCAAAATATTCAATAATATTTTACTTTGACGCAGTTGGTCCAGGTAGAAAAAATGGCACAGATTATGGGAATATCAGCACGATTAGTGTCTTATCACTTGCCCCTGTATAATGACGGCGTCTTGCCTGTCACGTGCTTGAAGATCTTCGCGAAATACCCTGCATCAGGGTATCCGACGCGCGATGCGACCTCATTGATCGGGAGTTCGGTATTAGTCAGCATGGCCTTTGCAAGGTCGATCCTTAATGTCAGAAGATAATCGTGGCAGGTCATGGAAGCCTGCTTCATGAAAAGGTCATTGAGCTTATTCTTATTTATCGCAAACTTTTTGGTGATGGTATCGACTGAGATCTGCTCGTCGATGTGCTCGTTCAGATACTCAGTGATGGCGGAAAATTCGTCCTGTTCGGGCGACTCTTCGATGCCGGGAGCGACTTCAATGAATGAATACACGATGCAGTAGAGAAGCTCGATCAGATAAGATCTGGAGCGGCAGGGCCAGAAGCCGTCTTTCTGGCCGTGGAGTTCTTTTTCGGCAGCGGTGAACAATTCCTTAAGACGCTTCAAACCATTTAGCGGAAGTTCGATCACATGGTCGCAGACGTCGGAACTGACAGTCGCATATCTGATGAGGAGATAATCCTGATAGATCGAAGTGCCCCAGGTCTCATTGAATTCACCGGAATCAATGCGTTCGTAAGTGAATTCTTCGCGGATAACCGTGGGGTTGAAGAACAGGATGCAGACCTTGATGCTCTGCAGGATCTTGTAATCGAGGACGTCTTTTTGGGAAAGGCCTATAAGGGCGGGCGCTTTGACAACACGTGTATGGCCTTCGCTTGATATCTCGATCGCACCTTTTTCGAGGATTATCAGCTTATAGTTATCAGGGTCATTGATATAAGCGGGAAGAGTGTCACCTCTCTCCGGATAAATATCGACTATCCTGTCCCAGCCGTCCCAGTGGCATTCGGTGCAAAGTCTCATATGCGGCCTTTCCGTCTTTTCGAAACTGTAATTCATTATAATATACCTTAAGTATTATTGATTATTAAAGATGGAATCTGTTATTCTACACGTATTAACGACATTGTATCGGAGGTGCAGGATGAAGAGATTTTTAAAGCTGACTTCTTTGCTGCTTATTGCATCGATGGCTCTTTCCGTGTGCGCATGCGACGCAAGGAGAAAGGGTGTTGATCCTGTTGTGCTCGACGAGTACGAGAAGCCTGAGCACAGCGTCGAGACTTCTATTCCGGAACCTACCGAGACAGCTCCTGCTCCGACAGAGCCCGACCAGACGACACCGGAGCCGACTGCAACTCCGACACCGGAGACTAATTATCAGCCCGGTGAAATCAAGGATACGATCGATCTTATCAAGCTCTCTGAAGCCACATTGGGAATGACCCCTGATGACGCGACGGTCTTTTTGACACAGGCTCTGAAGCTTCAGAAATTCACACCCGTTGACGGTCTGCCCGACAGCAATAATATTCCCACCGAGCGTTTCTTAAGATATCTGGATAAGGATATCGTTGTTGACGGTGTTAATTTCAAGAGCATCGGAATGCACATGAAGGGAACCAAGGTCTATCAGGTATCCTACACATTGAGAACAGAACCGATCCTCGCCAAGGACGAATCCTTCGATTCCAAGGGAGTAAATGAGACTCTCTCCGCCATTTTGAACAAAGCATATGGATCTCCTATCAGCGGCTATACAGAGCAGTGGATAGACTTCACTGAGAAGGGCGTAACCGGCTGGAATGACGGCGACTATATCGTCTCGCTCTTCTGGGGTAAGGGCTGCCAGGGCAATGCGAAAAATGACCAGCTCGTTCTCGAGATAACATATCAGGGCGATATCAGCTCCAAGAATCCCACGGGTCAGGTTCCTGATCCGACAGGCACAACGCCTTCACCTACAGACTCAACTCCTTTACCTACAGGCGGCTCCACTACTTCCACAGAGCTTACCTGTGATTATGTTTATGTCATGTCACTCTTAACGCTCGGACAGAGGATCGAAGCAGCCAAGGTCTGGGTGGAATCATTCTTATTTGTTAAGCTTGGTGATCCGAAAACGGAAACCAGCAGTGACAAATCTTATACCGTTTATTCATACCCCGTCGACGTCAAGATCGACGGCAGACAATACGATCAGGTGGATATTTATGTCTCGTCCTCAAAGAATACGACTTACAGCATTTCCTTCCTGACAAAGAAGGATGGCGCAGATGCAGTCACTGATTACTATAAGCTTGTTACAGACAGGTTTAAGCAGCTGATCAAAACCGCACCCGACGAGACCTCTTCTGCCGGCAAAGAATATGCTTCACACTTTAAGGCAGCCGAGAATATCGACTTGAACGTAACTGCCACCTTGAAAGGCAACGACAGCAGATGTGTCATCAACGTGGAGGATAAGACACAGAAGTAAGAGCCGGCTTATACACGGCATATAGGAGAAAGCATTTTGATGTTTGGAAAAAGGATAAGAGAATTAAGCGTAAAGTTTGAGTGTGCCGCACTTATAGCGGCGCTCACATTGGGAACAACCGCACTTTCAGGCTGTACGAAATATTACCGCACGTTGCCGACGCAGCACACGCACATGACAACTGACGAGCTGACAAAGCCCGGTTCCCCGACTGAAGCTTCTCCTACGCCCACTCCTTCTCCTACGCCCGATCCGAAGAAGGAAGCTATGAAGGTAGCTGAATTTGTCGGGCTTACTGAAGATGATCTAAGAGGGAAGTATGAGCTCTTTGAGAGGTATGCTGTCGCAGTATCCGAGAACCCTAATCTTGAAGGCTACAAAGCTTATGTTTTTCACCTTTTCCCGGTCATTGCGGACTATCTGAAGCCTGAGAATGAGAAGTTCTTTTTCGAGAAGGTAAGATCGCTCAAGATCGTCGAGAATCACACCGACGGCGTTGACGGACAGTATATCAGGGAAGACAACAAGATCGAGATCGAGCCGGATCTGAAGACATTAATGGGCGAAGACCTGTTCTCTTCAGTTCTTTACCACGAGATGATGCACTTTATCGATATCAATATCAACGGAGATATTATCGATGATGTTGTTGCATACATGTCGGACGGCACGCTCAGAAAATACGGTGATCTGGACTATGCCGAGCGCAGCTGGGTCAAGGAATACATAAGAACATACTTTACCGAAGGCGGATGCGAGATGTATACCGCCGAATACTTCACTGTCTCACCTAATGCCTACCTCATGAGAGTCAGGTTCATGGTTGGTCTTAAGTTCATTTTCGGCAACGACAGGATCAATAAGATGTTCTTCGATTCCGATTCTGACTGGCAGTTCGTTCAGCTCATGGTGGATGCCGGATTCACGGCCGAAGAGATCGTTAAGTTCTCGCGCACAATGCAGCAGACGGACATCGAGATAAAAGATCCCAAGAATGCCATCGATCCGAGAGAAGTATTGATCAGGCTCTATATAAAGAATGTAGGTCCGGATTACGATAAGGACATGGCTTTCTGCTTTATCCTCGGCAGCATGAACGGTGACCACTTCGGCAAGATAGATTCTGAATACAAGAAGTTCTATTCGAAGCTCAAGGGCATTGAGCAGCTGGAGGTCTACCAGATCTGGGGATTCATCACGAGCGAGACCGGTGACTATGAGACCAAATGGGGTTTTGCCGGAATGCCGGGACCCTTCTATGTCGATGGCGAGCTCAAGGTCGTCGCCACATCCGCGCCTTTGGAGGGCGATATCAAGGACTACAAGACGGTTATCGTTGAATTTAATTATGAGACCAGGGAATTGTCGAACTTCAAGCTGTTTGACAAGTGGGCTCCCGACTTATTCGATGAGACCCTGATACCCGTGCCTGACATGGTTGAGCCCACGGAAACTTCATCAACAGATACTTCAGCAACCGATACTTCCGGCACTGACCAGACGACAGAGACTACGTAAGTCCTGTTTCCCGGTTATTAACTTATGTATGCGAAAACCGTCCCTTACAGGGGCGGTTTTTATCAGGCACTGTATTGCAAGGCGTTTTTCCCTGGCGGTTTTTTACCAGGCGATTGAATTGATGAGCGCGATGAAGCCCCATGTGAGGAGCGCGCCTATTACGAAGCAGATGCTGATATAAACGATGTTGGCGATTGCCCAGTTGCTCTTCTTGTTCAGAACCCGCGCAACGATAGATGCGGCAAGGCTTCCGAGCGCACCGACAGCGCAGGCGATGATGAGGATCGTCGACTGTGTTATGTAATTCCTGCTTCTCTCTGCAACTGAGATAAACCACATCCAGCATGCTATCGGGTTGCCGATAAAGCACATTGTGGCAATGCCCGTGGCAAGGCCGTTCAGTATGAGCGTTTTTTCGCGCAGTTTGTATTCATTCGTGTCCAATTTGATCTAACCTATCCCTTATTGATTTAATCTATCCCGGAAATTATTAACTGAAGAAAGGTTTAATGCCGAACAGCTTTATAAATAAAGCAGAAGTGGCTGTCGCACCGAAGAAGCCCAGTATCAGCATAACTATATTTATCACTATCGCGACCACTATCAGCGCGATCCCGAAATCAGCGACTTTCTTGTAGCCCAGAATGATGTATGCAACCGTGAGGATCAGATAGAATGCGCCGCCGCCGAAAAGCATTATTGCCGCAATGGAATTGTCTCCGTCAACAGATGCTGTGCTTAAGAATCCGAACCAGATGATAGTCGAAAGAAGAAATGACCACAGCAGCTGAATGATGAAATAAGCAGGCTTCTTCATATAGTGACCCCCCTTGTGTTTTCTACTATTCTACCGCACGCGTCCTGCGGCAGAAAAGCAAACTTACGAACCATAAAAATAAAGCTGTTTTGATTATAACACCTGTTCATATTTCTTTTCGGTTACGATTGTTCTTTTGCCTCTTTTTTGGCCCATAATTTGTTTTCGCGGGGTGTAGAATCATGTCTCGCAGCGGGGATAATAGCTGCCAAAGATAAACCGTAAAGACGGGAGGATGGTTATTAATTATGAAAAAGAAGATTATAGCAACAGTAGTAACTGCATGCACCCTCATGTCCATGACAGCATGCACATCAACCGGCACAGGCAATTCTGTTACCGGCAATTCAGAATCACAGACCGAAGTCTCAGACTCAAACGTGTCTTCCGCTGAAGATTCCTCTGACACAACGGCTGCAGGTTCAGATGAGACTAACGCAGGATTTGCTTACACCGGAACATATTATGGCGACAGATGCCAGATGATCCTTGAGTCAGACGGCCAGAGCAAGGTCAAGATCAAGGCAAGATGGGCAGGCTCAGCCAAGGAATTTTCGGAATGGACAATGACAGGTGATTACGACAAAGAAACCAACATGATCACATACACTGACGGCGTCAAGAAGGACGTCACATATTCAGATGAGACCACAATAGACAAGGAAAACACAGTCTACTCCGACGGCACAGGCACACTTATCTTCAGCACATCAGGCGAGAGCTTTACCTGGACAGACAAGAAGGAAAATGCTGCAGACGGCCTTATCTTCAGGATCTACAAGGATGAGACTGAGGCTTCCGGCTCCGCTCCTTCTGACGGTGCTTCCGATGAGAACTACTACATAGCTTTCTCTGCAATGAGCAAGAGCGGTATTGAAGAGAATGCCGACAAGATCCGCAAGTTATACCTTGCTGAGGACTGGGAAGGCATGAAGACAATGATCCGTTATCCTGTAATGATCAACGGCGCTTCTGTCGAGAACGAAGAGGAGTACCTCAAGGTCATGAAGGGCAAGAAGATCTCCGAAGACTCCCGCAAAGCAATGGAAGCGGAGACCTGCAAGAACATGTTCTTCAACGGTCAGGGCCTCTGCCTCGGTTCAGGCCAGGTCTGGCTCCTCGACCCCTCTTACATGACAGAAAATACACCTGAGATCAAGATCAAAACGATCCAGGGCATCGGCTGATATCACATACTACCCACAAGATTCTCCAAAATAATAGGGGGGCCGCTTCTTTTTGAGAGGCGGCCCCCTGGTTTTTGTGGGTTGGTGCCTGTAAGCCCGGCTGCTGGCCCAGGTTTTTTGCCCCCAGCTGCTGGTTTTTGCCCCCCCGGCCCCAGCCCCTGTAAGCCTGACGTGTAATTTTTGGCTTAAAAATCCTCGAAAATTACACAAAATCGGCTTTTTGTGTAATTTTTCGCGATTTTTTGAAGGAAAATTACACGTCGCCTTAAGGCCCAGCTGCCGCTGTATAATTATTGATAAAAAATAGGGGTCATAATTATACAAAAAGCCGTTTTTGTATAATTATTGGGCATTTTTTGGGGCAATAATTATACACTTCATTTTTTGCTCCCATGCTCTGAATTCAACTGTATCTGAAACCCCGAAAAAAAGGCCACCTCTTCTCAGAGGCGGCCCCTTAAATGCCCTTAAATGCTCAAGCCAATTACCGGCAGATCAGAGATCCGGGAGAACGATTACACCGGTCTCGGAAGGCTCAGTAGTCTCGCTTGTGACGATAACGTCACCAGCATCGAAAGCAATAACTGTAAGTTCTACTTCTTCATATTTTTCCATCGTACTATTCTCCACGCATTAATACGGATATGCCATAGCGGTAACGTAGTAGTTGTAATAAGCAGCCAGAGCGTACTTCTGAGCTTCAGTAAAAAGATCACTTGCGATAGCTGTCTTTACATAATACATTACTGACGCAGTTATGACAGCAGTACCCTGATCAGTAACCACAGTAAATGTAATATTATCACCCAGTGCCTTAGGACCGATATACTTTCTTGAGAACTGGTAATACTGCTCGTTGTTGATCATTCTGGGAGTGCAGTTTGTTGACACCATGGTTACGCCGGAACCGGGTTTTACGGAAACCCTGAGTTCGGTCTGCGAAGCGATGGAAAGACCTACCTTTACGGAATCTTCAATTCCTGAACCGCCGAGATTCTTGGTCAATGTAAAATTGCTGAGACCTTCGTTCGCAGCAGCAATATCGCTGGAATTTAACGCTTTGACAGGAGCCTCGATCGGTGTATGAGTATTGCCGTCGATCCATCCTGACTGCTGCATGTAATAACCATAGTCATGGAGACTGTTTATAAGGTTATACAGTTCAGTCCACTTAGGATCGTCTTTCATATTTTTCTGAACATACTTAATATATTCCATTGCAGAATACTGGTTGGTCCGCGTCTCGTTATCTCCGAAATGCAGCGTTGCGGTTATTGTATCTGCAAGCTCTATGGGATTTACATAGAAGATAAAATAGCGCTGGTTTGCGTCATTCGGATTGACTGCAGAATCGCTGTAATCAATCCTGCCTGTTCTTCCGCAGGAAATCTCGAAATCAACATAGCATCCGGTTGCATCGAAGTTCTCAGGGAAGCTGACGATGAACCTGACGCCGATCTCACCTGCAAGGACCATTCCGTGGTTTTCTGAGAAAACAGGCTGTGTAACAGGCTGCGGTCCCGGATTATAAACGTAGTCAATAAATGAGATATCCGGAGTCGGGCAAGATCCATTGGTATCATATGCATATTCAATTTGGTCACTGTCATCCGGAGTGATCGAAATAATGTATCCGGGTTTGGTTGTTAAGGTACTGTATTTGCCTCTCAGGAATAAAACGTCTATTCCACATTGCCTGGCGAGGCTGTCGCAGTTGGTTACATCGACAAGATAGCTTTTCCCATCTTCCATCTGGACTACATTCCACATGTGTCTTTCGCCATCCATTGTGCCTGTAACAATATCAACACGGATATCATTTTGGAATGTGGAATTATCGCAAAGGAACTGGAAAGCTTTTGAATAGCCTTCGCAGACGACCTTAGTATCAGGATCGTAATCGAAAACCCAGATCATCTGCCAGGGATTGCCATAAAGAACACCACCTTGAGCAGCCGGCTGGTTGTAATCTGTAAGACTGCAGATCAGATCCTTGTAAGTCTTAAGCTTATTGTAGTCGTCCAATGATGCATTTTGTTCAATGATATTCAACGCATTCTCACGCGCAGTTATTACGGACGTACCATAAGCAGATTTTACAGTGTTCGCGTCGTTCGGGTTCTCGCGGTAATCATTAGCGACAGCAAAAATTAATCTGATATTATTGATTTTAACCCTGGATGAAGAGGTATAGCCTCCAAAATATATACCGAGGCCGACTGTCTTATCAAACCAATATAACTCATAAGGACAAGCCCGGAGCAATGTGTTTAATGCATCATCAATGCATGCATAAAAATGTTCTTGTGCAGCAGCCCATAACTGATTCTCAGTACATGAACTTGGCAGCCCGAGATCTTCTTTAGTTAATGAAACCTCAGGATAATTCAGTATGGTGCTTGATTCTTCGCCTGAAGCTAATGCTGAGACTTTACTGTGAAAAAATCTGTAGATATCAAGGGACAAGCCATCCAGTTCTGCTTCGTAATTAACCGAACGCTTCCTGAGTGAAGGCGAGGAAATACCAAATGCACGGTTGATGTATTCTTCGGCGAGTTCATCGTTGCTCTTGCCGATTTCGACCTTGATGGTTTTAGACGCGCTGTACTCAGTCTCTTCAGAATCCAGTCCGTCAGGTTCGTCAGGGGATTCTTTATCCTTGGCGGGATCCGCAGGATCTTCAGCAGGCGCTCCGGCGGGCTCATCAGCGGGGGCTTCCGGGTCAGCGGGATTTACATCCGGATCAGCAGGCGCTCCATCCGGGTCCTCATCAGGTGCACCGGCAGGATTATCTGCAGGCGTTTCCTGTCCAGCGGCGGGCTCATCCACAGGTGTATCGGGCTCGTAATCCGGATCTTCGGATATCTGCTCTTCACCCTTGACGGGATTTAGTGTGTCAGGGAGCTCAGCGGGCTGCGTCGATGCCACGCCTGTGCCGTTGTCCTGGCCATCGGTCTCTGCAGCCAGCACCATGCCGCCGGTGGACAGCACAATCGACAGAGTCACGATTAACCCTGCAAGTCTGATAAGTAGTCTTTTCATATTTGCCTCCAAATCCTTTACTCCAACATCTTCTTCAAAATACATTTTCTCAAATTGTTTTTAATGTTTCTACAGAATACCGCTGTTTTTGGTAGGTTTTATGACAAAATGTGGTCGTGTTCGTGATTTTTCACGGATACTTACAGATTACAGAAGAGATTTTTCGAAATAACCGGTGCCGTGTAAACAATAAAAAAACGAACGATTAACAGTTTTTGGGGGCGGGCGGCCTCCCAACATGTCTATTTGCCTGCCACGGGGCGCCCAATCATTGAGCCGGCCACAAAAAAAGCCGCCTTATAAGGCGGCCTGTAAGTCAAAAGATATCAGGGTTACAAATCTTCCACGGGAACGAACGGCATCTCGAATGCAGAGCTTTCGGTGGATTCTTTTTCATCGCTTGTGACGATAATGTCTTCCGAATCGAAGATGATGATGTCGATCTTGAGTTCTTCGTAAGGCTTCATGATGGTCCGCTCCTGTTTTTCAGTTCCTGTATTATATACGCCCGGACGAAACATTCAAACAGTAATCGGCAGAAAAGTTGCCAAAAATGATCAATTCTTCCACATATAGCCGCTCTTTATGACGGTCTCGATGTGGTAGCTGGCCTTGCCGAGGGTCTGGCGGAGCTTTTTTACGTAGGTGTCGACGGCGCGGTCGTAGCCGATAAAATCCTGGCCCCATACCGCATCGAGGATCTGGTCGCGCGAGAGGACCTGATCCTTATTCTCAACGAAATACAGAAGAAGGTCGTATTCTCTGGGCGAGATGTCCAGGCGGTTGCCGTCCACGCTTACGGTGTGCTTAAAGGGCTCTATCACGAGCTCGTCTAAGATGATGCGGCCGTTTTTTACGAGAAGGCCTTTGTAGCGCTTAATGAGGGCATTTACCTTAACGAGCAGGAGCTTGGTCGAGAAGGGTTTGGTGACGTATTCGTCCGCGCCGACCTCATAGCCGTTGATTATGTCGCTCTCGGTGCCGAGCGCGGTCAGGAAGATGACCGGAACGTCGTATCTGGTCCTTATGAAGCTGCAGACTTCAATGCCGTCTTTGCCGGGCATCATGATGTCCAGGATTATTACGTCGTAGCGGTTATGCATGACAAGGCCGCAGGCTTCGATGCCGTCGGCCGCCTCGTCAACTTCGAAGCCGTTCTTTATAAAAAATGCAGAGACGATGTGCCTTAATGACACATCATCTTCTGCTATTAGGAGTCTATATTTTCCAGTGGTTCCGATCATTGTTTTGCTTTTTTCATCTCAAACCAGAAGGTGGTGGAAGAATCGCTGCTGTCGATGCCGAACTTTGCCTTGTGGAGCTCTAAGATGCTCTTGTTTACTGCAAGGCCGACGCCGTTGCTGCTTAAGCGGTCAGAGCCGGATTTGTCCTTCTTGTAGAACAGATCCCAGATCTTCTTCTGTTCCTTTCTGCTTATGGGTTCCCCATCGTTGGTTATCCTGAAGATAACGTTGCTGCCGCTGCCTGACAGGCTGATAACGACGTTCTGCTTACCATATTTTATCGCATTGGAAAGGAAATTGGAGATGACAATTCTTATCATGTCGAGGTCTGCAGAGACAGTATATTCACCGTATTCCGAGTCCTTGGTCAGTTCGACATTGATGTTATGGCTCCTTGCGAGCTCTTCCATGTGAATGAGGCATACTTTCGAGAGGTCGAAAAGCTCGACATCCTCAAGATTGAGCGTAACGTCGCCGGCATCCATTTTCGAGAGATCCAGAAGAGTGTTGACCATCCTGGTCATGTGATCGACCTCAAAATTGATCTTCGCTGCGACCTCTTCGCGCTCACTCTCTTCGACGATGTCCCAGTTCTCGATATAAGACTTGGTTACTGCGAGAGGGGTCTTGAGCTCGTGCGCAAAGCTCCTCGTGAGATTCCTGGTTCTTGTCTCGTAGCGCATTCTGTTGACGTACATCCTTCGCATCGTGAAGATCGTGAGGGCAAGAAGGATGATGAGTACAAACGGGAACAGATAGAACGCGTATGCGTAGCGCTCGAAAACAATAGCCAGCGGGTGGTAAACGAAAGCATCCTTCGTAACAACATAGAGCGAACTTTTGTAATAATATGAACTGTTCGAGAAGCATGCATACGAGGTAAGCCAGCCGATGCGGGTCTCATCTGAAGGACGGTAGACAGGCCCCTCTTTTATACTCTCGTTAAAAATCCTCTCGGCTTCCTGATCTAGTTCGCTGACAGTTTTATCTATCTCATCCGGTTGGTTAATAGAGATTACAACGCTCTTTTCTTGTTCATCAGTAAAAAATGGCTGGGAGAATGCTCCTTCAAAAATATCAACATCACTATCACCATTGTTTTTGGAATAAATCAAGAAAGAAGCACCGTCTCCGGACCTGCCCGAGATGAGCTTCATATTCACGGTTTCCTCATCTTCCGACACGACGACTGCGGAAGCACGGTGGAAATCCGTAGAAATATACACGGATGAAGCAGTGCCATCGATCAGATGCCAGTCACTTGTTCCGTAATAACCGATATTAGGATTATTTGTGCAGCCATAGATCCTCGAGAAATTCTCAGAGAGCATTAAGAAGTGTGCTTCCGAGGAATCGAGCTTTCTTTCTTCATCATAAGGCTCATAGCTTACTGCGCTCTGGATCTCACTCATGTAATCAGAATTGATCTTGCTTATCATCACATAGGTAAACAGTGTGCCGCCGAGCATCATCACTGCAATTACCAGTGCACAGATCAGAACTGTGATTTTGATGTAAGTCCTCTTCATTCCTATTCTCCTTCTATTTGCGACCAAATCCCC
>JAEFBC010000307.1 GCA_016292155.1 Saccharofermentans sp.
TATCTGCCTACCTTGAATGCTTTCTGTGCAGTGAGAGCTTTATTTGCTTCTCCTCTGAAACCGTCGGTACCAAAATACTTACCCATTATGGTGTCCGCCTTTCGATAATTTTTTTCTTTAGCATTTTATCACAAATCTGATGAAAACAACCTGTTTTTGTTACGGCCGATAACAGTTCTCGGCGCAATTAATCCGATGATAAACCAGAAATAAACTGCGACATATGTCACACTTCCGTTGAACAGGGCCTGAACACAATATGTGATAAACATTCCGAGCAATATCCATGTGACCGCACGTCTTTCTTTAGAAGTGTCATTTAAAACACTCTTAACAGCACCGGCACCTGCAAATATCAGAAGGGCCAGGTAATTGACCGCAGCAGGAACACCCTGTGTTACTAGCACATGGATATATTCATTATGGGCCTTGGCCTGGGAGTAGACCTCAGGAGATTCGCGGAATACATAGCTGTAGTTATCAAGTCCCACACCGGTAAGCCAGTTATCAGGAACGCTTTTAAGGCCCATTTTCCAGTTATAGATACGGTCCGTACCGACCTTTTCCACATCGCCGTTCGCCACTTCCCAGTAAGATCTTACCGCAGCTTCCCTTATATAATCCGTAAAGAAATAAGCTATAAGCAGGACGGCAGCAAAAACGGCCAGGAGTACGAGCGAACGCCTTACCGCCGGCTTAATAGTCTCCTTATCCCTCCTGCTCATGACGGCAAAGGAGATAATATAGAAGACCGTAAGACCTGCAAAACCAACCCAGGCGAGTCTTGCCCTGCTTCCCAGCATTGTATGGAAAAGCACTGCCAAAATTGCCGGAAGCGCGTATTTCCAAACCTTTGAAGAGGTCAATTGATCTGAAAAGATATACAGGCCGGATATCCCTGCGATGAAAACGATGCACAGGCCGCCGTAGTAATTACTGTTCTGCGTAAGGCCGTATGATGTATGCTCCGTGTAATAATAAAGACTGTACGCCAGCTCGATATTGAATGTCTGAAGAAAAGCAAATATGCCTTCGATCACCGCAACGCCCGCAAACAGGAAAAGAATGTTTTTCCTGTATTTGGGATCATCTATAAGGGTTCCTGCAAAATATAACCAGTAATATGCCAGGAAATGCAGCGGGTTCTCACAATAGAACGGATCGCCTCCTGCATAAAGGCCCGGATTGCGTGAAAAGGCCGCAGATAAGATCATGAAGAATAAGAGCGTGAAATAGAAAATATCAGATATCCTGAGTTTTCTTTTCCCCGGCTCTGCAGCAAGCCAATATAAGACCACAAGAAGTGTTCCCAATATTCCGAAAAGCCCTGTTACCTGCGGAAGGAAAAACGAAGGAATGATCTTGTCATTGAACCTTACTATTATCTCCGTGATTATCTCAATTAAGGGAAGCCCTCCGAGCAGTATAAGAACGGTCTTGTAAAAAGCCTCTTCAGATATGAGATTTCCTATGCTCTTTCTGAGATTCATAAGATATCTTTCCTTCCTGAAGATATTAACAGACCTTTGCCTTCCGCTATGCCTTCCTTCATCCATCTGTATGCATCCGAAGGCTTTACTGATTTCTCATAAGATTTCCTTTTGGCAATAACGAATCTTAAAGCCCATACGGCCGAGCATTTACCGTATAAGAAGCTGTAGAGCACTCCCCTGTCCCTGAAGAATTTCTCATTAAATCCGTTAAACCACGTGGACTTTCTGGGAACTTCTTTACCAATCTTGACCGGAACGCCCTTTATGACCAGTCCTGCCCTTAAGCAGTCCATGAAGAACAGATTGTCTTCTCCGCTGGAATATTTTGCACCGCCTCCGAAAAGCTCTGAGAATCTGATGCCGGGCTTTCTGATGCTCTCAAGCCTTGCAGCTGCTGCATAACAGGGATATCTTCCGACCGACCATTTATGAACCCTTATAGTTCTGTCTATATGATAGGTCCTGCGCTCTTCACAGACATCGACATTGAACATAATGATGTCAGCCGAAGGATCGGAACTGAAAGCCTTTAAGATGCTGTCGGCGTAGCCTTTTGAATAAACGATATCGTCATCAGCGAACAGGACGATCTTGCTGTCGGCCTTATCAAGCGCCAGATTTCTGGATCTGCCTATGCCGCGCTCACTTGATTCTATAACCCTGATCTTAAGCCTGTTTTCATTCTCATATTCGTAACCGGAATCCCTGCTTCCCTGATTGACGATAAGGGCGTCACACTCAAGGTTCATGCCGGATGCAAGCTTCATCGGGTCTTTTTCGAGCGCACTTACAAGCACTTCCAGATTGCGTCTCATCCGGGATCTCCTTATCTGAAATGCATGTACTTGCGCACGCCGTTAAAGGCATAACAGCCCTGGTAGAAATACCTTTCAAGCAATCCGAGACCTATATACTTATAGGTGTTCATATTGAGCTTGGAAGCATTCACCTTGTTGCTGCTGCTCGAATTCTTATGGAGCCTGTATGTTATCAGCGGCTCATTGATGCCTCTTGCAGTAAGTCCTGCCCTGAGCATGCAGAGCCAGCAGGCAAAATCCTCATGCATATCGTTATTGCGCTCCGAGAACGGAGAATACTTAAGATAATCTCTTTTCCTCATCAGAACGGATGAATTAGAGATAATGTTCTGCCTTAAAAGCTTCTTGTAAGTAACCTGCTCAGGAACATGCATTATCCACTTAAAAGGCTCGCCGTTCTCATTTATGAAGGATGAACCTGTATATATAAGGTCGCAGTTTGTGGCTTTCTGCAGGGCAAACTGCTTCTCGAGCTTATCAGCGCTCCACAGGTCATCGGAATCAACGAAAGCGATCCATTCACCTTTTGCAAGATTGATCGCCCTGACCCTTGTCTCAAGGGTTCCGATGTTCTGGGAATTCAAGTAATACCTGATCCTGGGATCTTTTGACGCAAAAGCTTCGCAGATCACGCTGGTTCCGTCTTTTGCAGCATCATTTATGAGGATTATCTCAAGATCCCTGTAAGTCTGGTTTAAAACAGACTCCAGAGTATCCGCTAATGTCTTCTCGCAGTTATATGCAGGAAGGATGACACTAACGAGGTCAGACATACGCTTCCCTCCTGCAGACTTCAGATTGTTCCGGAAAACAAATAAAAAAACCGTCCAGCAAAAATGCTGAACAAACCGACATATAATGCCGCATATCCATCATGCCCTTACACTCTCCAAAATAAAAAATCTATCCCCAAAAAGATTATACATCATGGAGCAGCGTGTTTTCGACAGTTTTTGACAAATATGTTGATTGAAGCGCAAATAAA
>JAEFBC010000051.1 GCA_016292155.1 Saccharofermentans sp.
ATTCGAGAGCGTACTGATTACTGTTTTACCTGAAATGCCTGTTGATAAGATTATCTATTGTTCTTACATCCAGAGGTGTTTTCGCGGTTTCAAACGAGAAGAATAATCTATCTCCTTGTATTATTCCTTCTTCGTTATAATCATTTACTCTTTGAACAAGATCCTCTAAATAAGTGTCGTCATCCATCTTTCCACAATGTTCATGGTAAACCACATTACAGTCACTCAACCTGAAGATCGAAAAATCAGGATGAATTATCTTCTTCCCAACCTTGAGCGGATATTCATATTTATATGGAATTCCATTAGCATAAAGTCTGTCAGCGATGATAACTTCTGACTTGGATCTGACTCTTTCTCCTTTAAGAGTTAAATAGACCGGCATATCCTTTTTAAATGATTTCCGGTTATAAGGTTTTCCCATCCATTTGCGCGCATAATTCTCATCACCAACCATTATCGGCTTGGCATATGCTTTGCGTTCATCAGAAAGCTGGTCATAAAGATCTTCTGCAATAGTGTCGGGATATATACGCTGCATTCTATTTAGCGCTTTTAATTCATTTTTTAAAGAAACCCGCATTTGACGCAGATAACTCTTCTGAATTAAATCTCTAATTAGATCATTATCTTTTTCAGCTAAAAGCCTGTCTTTCTTGCCTTTTATAGAAAGATAGTAATATACACCACTTTTACACTTTTTAATCTTGATACGGCCATCTGGAAACGATTCTATTTTCTTATCTAATGCATCCAAAGTCAGCTTAATAAGATTTATTCTTTTGCTCATATCTTCGCTGCGGATATTAGCCATATAGCATAGCCTCCCTCATATTTGACTCCATTATATGGCCTGATTTTGTGAAAAAGAGTCTCAATCTGTTGCTTCCGCTAAAACTGAGACTGGTCTTAAAAAATCATTTATTTATTCTTTTTCGAAAACAAGATGAAATGAGTTTTACACCAAAGCAATATTATTTCAGTTTGGTGTAAAAAACAGGCCTTTTTTTACACCAAATTAATATTATTTCGAAATGGTGTAAAACCGGGGATTAATTATTTAGACGACGCTTCAAAGTGAGCGAAAAACTCCCTTATTACCCTAGAACAGCCATAGGAACAACGAACATTTTATAATTCCCGCCCTCTGCAAGCATGGCGCAGGTTTTCGCGAGCTTTTTGCAGAGCAGGCCGGTGTCATAGCCCATGGATAAGATGGAATCGTTGGAAGAATAGTAGCCGTTGTCAAAGCACGCGACGGTTATATCTGAAGGGACTGCCCTGCCGCTCTTATTAAGAAGGCTTACGAGGCGGTGGGCGATCATGCCGTTCTGGCAGATGACAGAATCGCATCCGGCAAGAGTGTTCTCGATAAATGAAGTAAGGATCATGTCCTTGCCGGAGATGATCTCCTTCTCGTCCTTGTGAGTGATCAGAAGACACCTGCTCTCGTCGAATGTGGCGACTGCGCCGATGTAGCCTTTGTATTCGTCCATGCCGGCTGACGAATCGGAACAAAAGATGCATGCGGTCTTTTGCCGGCCGCGCGCTCTCAGATCGTCAGTTAAGATCTTGCCCGCTTCCCTGTAATCCGGTGTGATAGGGACTGTGCCGTAAGGGCCTGCGGAAGAATTCAGATATATGACCGGAATGCGCAGCGCCAGGGCATCTTCAATGAGCCTGTCGTTTGCGTTGGGGATCAGGTCTTTTACAGGTTCGATGATAATGGCGGCAGCTTTCTCGCTTATTGCGCGCGTTATTACCGCAGCTTCTTCTTTGCTGCTGCCCAGAGTGGAAAATGCTTTTAATGCGTATTTGGATGAAGTGAGTTCTGATCTGAGTCCTGCTATGAGTGACGGGCTTAAATATCTGTCGCAGTCTTCGGTTATGAAGTATACCGTTTTATTCTTTTTAGATTCTTCAACTATATAAGAGCCGGAGCCGTTCCGCTTCTCGATGAGGCCGGCCTTTTTGAGGATGTCGAGAGCTGCGCGGACCGTCTGCCTGCTGCAGGAATACTGTGCAGACAAAGACTGTTCGGAAGGAAGCTTCATCCTGCCCTCCGACCGCATCTTTTTGAGCTCGAATTCGAGCTTATCAGCTATGACGACATACTTCTCAGCCACGGCATAAACCCCTTGTTTTTGTTAGTAAAATTATAGGGTTTGCCGTATGTGCAAAGATACGATAAATATTTGAGGTGTTATTTCAAACCCTTGAAAAAGTAAGGAATCTTATCGTCTTCAAAAATGCCGAAATAATTATTTTCGGGTAAATATTTTTTATTGTTCAGAATGACAACGGGGATTTTCACACCTGCTCTTTGGACCCATCGTAAAATATCCGACAGCATTGCTTAAGATTTTCGACATCGGGGCGCGAAAAAGGTCTCCTAAGGCAAACCTGTACGTTTTGAGATCAAAAATTTCCAAATCTGTATTTATGCAAATGTACCATTCTTCATAAGGCATACGAGATTCGTTGCGGCTCTTGCGTTCCGGGTGTTTAGTTGGGTCAGAGTACATCGGGTAAGTAAACGGCCCGAGAAATAACCTCAAAATGTAAAGGAGAATCATTATGAAGAAATTTGTAAAGTTGTTAGTTTCTTCCGCTCTCGTTGCAGCTATGGCATGCGGCATCTGCGCTTGCGGCGGCGGCACAACACCTGCTACACAGGCACCTGCTCCTACAGATGCACCTGCTACAGAGGCACCTGCTACAGAAGCACCTAAGACAGACGCACTCATCAAGGTTGGTATCATCAACAACGATCCTAACGAGTCCGGCTACCGTACAGCTAACGACAGAGACATGAAGGCTACATTCACAGCAGAGAATGGTTATGAGGCTTCTTTCTTCTATTCACTTAAGAATGAAGAGCAGATCGCAGCAGCTCAGAAGTTCATCCAGGACGAAGTTGACTATCTCTTGATCTCAGCAGCTGGTACATCAGGTTGGGACGGAGTTCTTGAGCAGGCTCAGAAGGCTGGCATCAAGGTTATCCTCTTCGACAGAACAATCGACGCAGACGAGAGCCTCTATGAAGCTTCCATCGTTTCCGATATGGCTAAGGAAGGCCAGCAGGCAGTTGATTGGCTCGCATCCCAGGGTCTTTCTGAATACAAGATCGTTCACATCCAGGGCGTAATGGGTTCTTCCGCTCAGATCGGCCGTTCCGGCGCTCTCGACGAGAAGGTTAAGGCAGAGTCCACATGGTCAATCGTTAAGCAGCAGACAGCTGAGTGGTCAGAAGAAACAGCTCAGCAGATCGTTCAGGCAGTCATCGACTCCGGCGAAAAGTTCAACGTAATCTATGCTGAGAACGACAACATGGCTAAGGGTGCTGCAGCAGCTCTCGACAAGGCTAACATCTCTCACGGCGTTGGCAAGGACGTTATCATCATCGGTTTCGACTGCAACACATGGGCACTTGAAGAGCTCCTCGCAGGTAACTGGAACTATGACGGTCAGTGCAATCCTTTCCAGGCTTCCTACATCGACGACATCATCAAGAATGGCGTTAAGACAAAGGTAGTCATCATGGAAGAGAAGGGCTTCGACGCTAAGACAATCACAGCTGACGACGTTAAGAATTACGGTATCTGATAAACAGGATAACTGAAAACAACTCTCCAAAAACAAGAGTATTTAGCTGACACAGAGTGTGCGATGCGATGCAATCCCATCGCATCGCACATTTCTTTTAAAAACGTAAGACAGGGAACAAACAGGAGGACGAAGGACATGGCAAACAGCGCTATTTTGGAAATGCGGGGGATATGTAAATTTTTCCCGGGCGTGCGCGCTCTTGAGAACGTTGATTTCACATTAAGAGAAGGCGAAATCCATGCTCTGATGGGCGAGAACGGTGCAGGTAAGTCAACACTTATCAAGGTGTTGACCGGCGTATATCCAAAAGACGGCGGTGCGGTAAGTCTTGCAGGCGAACCCGTACATATCAAATCACCACAGGATGCACAGAATAAAGGCATCGCAACGGTTTACCAGGAGATCACCCTCTGCCCTAACCTTACGGTTGCAGAGAACATGTACATCGGACGTACAAAAAGTCCTTTTACGAACTGGTCCAAGATCAACCGCCAGGCAGATCAGCTCCTTGATGAGCTCTGCATCCCGGTAAGCGCCACAGAACAGCTCGGCAACTGCTCCATCGCTATCCAGCAGATGGTTGCAATAGCCCGTGCGGTAGATATGGATTGTAAAGTACTTATCCTGGACGAACCTACATCCTCACTGGATGAACAGGAAGTTCAGAGACTTTTCGGACTGATGCGCGATCTCAAGGCAAAGGGCGTAGGCATCATATTCGTAACCCACTTCCTTGAGCAGGTATACGAAGTCTGCGACCGCATCACGGTTCTGCGTGACGGCAAGCTCGTAGGCGAATACATTATCGAAGACCTGCCCAGAGTACAGCTCGTTTCCAAGATGCTCGGCAAGGATTTCGACGATATGGCCGAGATCAAGAGCGGCAGCGAGTCAGAGAACATAGACCTTAACGGCACCCCCGTTTACCAGGCAATAAACCTTACCGGAACGACCGGCATAAAGCCGTTCGACTTCGAGATCCACAAAGGGGAAGTCAACGGCTTTACCGGCCTTCTGGGATCCGGCAGATCAGAGAGCGTCCGTGCTATCTTCGGTGCTGACAGGGTTGTCGGCGGCAAGGTCAAGGTCAACGGCCGTGAAGTCAGGATCAGAAAACCTCTCGATGCCATGAAGAATGGTATCTCATACCTCCCTGAAGACAGAAAGCTGGATGGCATCGTCGGCGATCTCTCGGTAAGAGACAACATCATCCTCGCACTGCAGGTAATGAAGGGCTTTTTCAAGCCGTTCTCAAGGGCGCAAGCAGAGGCATTTGCTGATGAATACATCAAGCTCTTAAATATCAAAACAGCTTCACAGGATACACCTATCAAGTCGCTCTCAGGCGGTAACCAGCAGAAGGTTATCCTCGCAAGATGGCTTCTTGCAAACCCCCAGTATCTCATCCTCGACGAGCCTACGAGAGGTATCGACGTAGGTACAAAGGTCGAGATCCAGAAACTTGTTTTAAAACTAGCTGCGGAAGGAAAGAGCGTAACCTTTATTTCTTCCGAGATAGACGAGATGGTACGTACCTGCTCAAGGCTGGTAGTCATGCGTGACGGAAAAGTCGTAGGCGAGCTTACGGGCGACGAACTCAACCAGAATACGATCATGGCAACAATTGCCGGAGGTGAATCCAAATGACAGCTAACGAAATAAAGATTAAATCCGGAAATTCCGCTACGGCCATTCTCGGAAAGATCGTCCGCAACCAGCTTTTTATTCCGCTCGTTGCCCTTCTGCTCCTGATAGCATTCAATCTCATAACAGATCCGGGATTTTTTAAGATCGCTTTGGAGCCGAACAGCGACGGAAACATGGTCTTGTCGGGCAACCTGATCACCATGATCGACTACGCTTCAGAGCTCGTTATCCTCGCTATCGGAATGACTCTCGTTACTTCAGCATCAGGCGGTCAGGATATTTCCGTCGGTGCCACGATCGCAATCGCAGGATCCACGGTCTTAAGGATCGTTAAGACACAGTCCCCTAATATCTCAGGTGCCAAGTTCGCAGGAATCATCATCGTTTCATTCCTCCTCTGCGTTGTGGTATCCGCCATTTTCGGAGCCTTCAACGGTGCGCTCGTAGCATTCTTCAAGATCCAGCCGATGGTCGCAACACTGATCCTCTTCACTGCAGGCCGTTCGATCGCCGCATGGATCAACAACAACGACAACATCTCAATTACCGATAAGCGTTTCAGCTATTTCGGAAACTTCATTCCCGGAATATCCGTTCCCACACCGGTATTCATCACTATCCTGTGCCTGATAATCATCGCTATTATCCTGAAAGTCACCAACCTGAGACTTTATTCACAGGCCGTAGGTATCAACGCTTCATCTTCAAGACTTAACGGTATCAACCCTAAGGTCATCAAGCTCTTAACATTCGTTATCTTAGGCGTCTGCGTTGCAGTCTGCGGATTCATCAAGGTATCCAGAACTTCTTCCATCACATATTCAGTTATCGCAAATAACATCGAAATGGATGCGATCTTAGCAGTCGCATTGGGCGGCAACAACTTAGGCGGCGGTAAGTTCAATCTCTCAGCTTCCGTGCTTGGCGCTTACGTTATCCAGTTCCTTACAACAACCCTCTATAAGTTCAAGGAGATCGACTCCAGCTCCATCTCCGCTTACAAGGCAGTTGTAGTTATCCTTCTCATAATCATCTCCTCACCGTTCGTACGCAGATGGATCGATGATATGAAGAATAAGAGAGAAGCAGCGAGAAAAGGCTCAGCTGATCTTGCAATGGCTGAGGCGGCAGTTGATTCAGCATTGAATAATATTGAATCTGAAACAGAAAAGGAGAATGTCTGATATGTCAGTTAACTATAGTGCTTTGGACAGCAAGCTCAAGAGGCAGAGACGTGCTTCCTTAACAGATACAAATCTTCTTTTGATCATCACCATCATAGTATTTCTGGTAATGTACTTTTGCGCGGTAATCTTCCTCAAAAAGGGATTTACCAAGCCTCAGATGTTCTTCAATATCCTTAACGAGAACGCATCTCTCCTGGTATTATCATGCGGCATGACGCTCGTCATGATCACAGGCGGCATCGATATCTCCGTAGGACAGGTAACATGTCTCGTATGCATGTCCTGCGCTGTGCATCTCCAGAAAGTAAATGAAGGTCTCGCATTCGGCAACGTCTTCACTTCACTCCTTATAGCTCTTGCGATCGGCCTTGCATTCGGTATCATTCAGGGTGCCCTCGTAGCATACCTCGAATTCCAGCCGTTCATAGTAACGCTCGCGGGCCTGTTTTTCGCGAAAGGCATGACCACCATAGTCTGCAGCGACCGTGTTCCCGTTACATACGACCCCTTCGTCAAGCTCGCAAGAACTGAGGTCACGATTCCTTTCTTAGGTTCAGTAAACAAAAAGGGAATCTACATTCCCGCATATGTTGAAGTCGGCGTTCTCGTCGCACTCGCAGTTGTAGTCATCCTTTTCTGCCTCCTCAGATGGACAAAGCTCGGACGTAATTTCTACGCAGTAGGCGGCAACAACCAGAGCGCCAACATGCTCGGCATCAACGTCAAGCGCACAAAGTTCTTAGCTCACGTTCTCTGCGGTCTTTGCGCAGGCATCGGCGGCTACCTCTTCTTCCTCCACGCATGCTCCGGTTCCCCTCTGCACGCACAGGGCGCCGAGATGAACGCAATCGCTTCATCGATCATCGGCGGTACGCTCCTCTCAGGCGGCGTAGGAAATATCGTAGGTACGCTTTTCGGCGTTCTGTCACTGTCGACTATCAAGAATATCGTTACTTCACTTGGTCTCGAAGACGCCTGGTGGACAAACATTACGGTAGGCGTAATGCTTTGTATCTTCCTCCTTGTTCAGAGTGTTATACTTGCACGTAAGAACAAAAACAAGAAGTAATACTTTTAAGGAGGCTCCACCGTGGATTTCAAAACTACAGCACTGGGAATCGAACTCGGTTCCACACGTATCAAAGCAGTACTTATCGACAAGGATCATCTGCCTATAGCATCCGGCGATTTCGAATGGGAGAATCAGCTGGTTGATGGCATCTGGACATATTCTTCCGACATGATCCATAAGGGTATCCAGGCTTGCTACGCTGCTCTTAAGGCTGACGTTCAGGCAAAGTTCGGCACAACTCTTACAGAAGTCGGCGGCATCGGTATCTCTGCAATGATGCACGGCTATCTCCCCTTCGATAAGGACGGCAATCAGCTTGCTGAGTTCCGCACATGGCGCAATACCATAACAGGCCAGGCAGCCGAGAAGCTCACCGAAGCATTAGGCTTCAACATCCCTCAGCGCTGGAGCATCGCACACTACTATCAGGCTATCTTAAATAACGAATCACATGTCGGAGATATCGATTATCTGACAACACTTGCAGGCTACATTCACTGGCGCCTCACAGGCCTTAAGGTCATGGGCGTTGGCGAAGCATCCGGCATGTTCCCTATCGATTCCTCCACAAACGACTATAACAAGGATATGGTTGCAAAATTCAATGCCCTTACAGGCGGCGATCTGCTCTCTATCCTTCCTAAGGTTCTTGTTGCAGGCGAAGACGCAGGCACACTCACAGAAGACGGCGCTTTATTCCTTGATCCCGCAGGTGACCTCAAGGCAGGCATTCCGATCGCACCCTGTGAAGGCGATGCAGGCACAGGCATGGTCGCTACAAATTCTGTCCGTGTTTACACAGGCAACGTAAGTGCCGGCACATCCGACTTCGCAATGGTCGTCGTAGACCACGATCTCGGCGTACACCGTGAGATCGACATGGTCACAACACCTGCTGGCGCACCCGTCGCAATGGTTCACTGCAACAACTGCACTTCGGATATCAATGCGTGGGTAAATCTTTTCGATCAGTTCGCAGGATTATTCGGCGTAGAGATCTCGAAAAACGACCTCTACACAAAGCTCTTCCAGGTTGCTCTCGAAGGCGATCCGGACTGCGGCGGACTCCTCTCATACAACTACTTCTCAGGTGAAGGCGTAACGGACCTCGACGAAGGCCGTCCTCTCTTTGCAAGAACCCCCAACTGCAATTTCACTCTTGCAAACTTCATGAGAACGCACCTCCTCTCCGCTCTTGCCACACTCAAGATCGGCATGGATATCCTTCAGGATACTGAGAATGTCCGTATTGATAAGCTCTACGGTCACGGCGGTTTCTTCAAGACTCCCGAAGTCGGCCAGAAGATGCTGAGCGCAGCCGTCAACGCACCCGTTTCCGTCATGGAGACTGCAGGCGAAGGCGGACCTTACGGAATGGCTCTCCTCGTTTCCTACATGATCAATAAGGAATCAGGCGAGACGCTTCCTGATTATCTCGACAACAAGGTTTTCGCAGACGCAAAGAGCGTCAGCGTTATGGCAGAGGACAAGGACGTTAAGGGCTTTGCTGATTTCCTCGCTAAATACAAGGCAGCACTTCCTGTCGAGAGAAAGGCTACGGAGGTGATCTGATGTTAGAAGAACTTAAAGCAAAAGTCCTGGAGGCGAACCTCCTCCTTCCCAAGCACGGTCTTGTTACTTTCACATGGGGCAACGTATCCGGCATCGACCGTGAATCCGGCCTCGTTGTCATCAAGCCCTCCGGCGTCGAATACGATGTCATGAAGGCTGAAGACATGGTCGTCGTAGACCTCGACGGCAAAGTCGTTGAGGGCAAATGGAAGCCTTCTTCCGATACGCCCACACACGTAGTTCTCTACAAGGCATTCCCCAACATCGGCGGCGTTGTCCACACCCACTCCCGCTGGGCGGTAACATTTGCTCAGGCAGGCATGGCGATCCCTGCAATGGGCACCACACAGGGCGATTACTTCTATGGTGACATTCCCTGCACACGCCCCATGACCGATGCCGAGATCAAGGGCGAGTACGAGAAAGAGACCGGCAACGTTATCGTCGAGACATTCGCTGACAAAGATCCGGACGCTATCCCTGCCGTAAACGTCTTCTCACACGGACCGTTCACATGGGGAACAGATCCTTTCAATGCAGTACATAATGCAGTCGTCATGGAAGAAGTTGCTTTCATGGACTATCACGCAATGACACTCAACCCGTCTGCCGGCAGAATGCAGCAGACATTGCTGGATAAGCATTACTTACGCAAGCACGGTGCCAACGCTTATTACGGCCAGGGCTGAGTGCTCCTTGGCTGCTGCGCTACATAATGCAGTGCGCCGGCGCCACAAAATGAAGCCGGCCGGCGCCACAACAACTTAAAAACAATTTCTTATTGTTTGCTTCTTGTTCGAGTAGGAACCCGCTGTACTTGTACGGCGGGTTTTTACTGTTTTTGGGGGGCGTCACTTATTTGGCTACTTTTATGCCGCATAAATCGCGGCTGTTTGCCAGGCTTAGGCTTGGGTTTTATCCGACATTCTGGCCTAATGCCTAAATTGACTCAAATTTGAGGGTGTTTGACAGGGTATAGCCTCAAATTTACCCGCGATTTTCGCGGTTCTGACTCAAATTTGAGGGTGATTTACAGGGTATAGCCTTAAATTTACCCGCGAATTTCCGCGGGCCTCTCAACTCCGGACGGAATGAACGGTGCGCCGAATGTTTCGCGCGCGCCCGCTGTCCGCGCCTACATTACACAAAAATCTCTCATTTTGCGGGTGAGAATAAAATCTCTTATTGTATACTCTATATTGCAGTAAACTTGGGGGATTTCACAATGAGCAATATAACTGAAGGAATTATCTATGAGGTAAAAAAAGCCATCTGCGGTAAGGACCACATCATTGCGCAGGCTTTGACAGCTATTCTTGCGGGCGGCCATATTTTGATGGAAGACGTGCCGGGCGTAGGTAAGACTACTATGGCGGTAGCGTTTTCAAAGACGATGGGAATGAACTTCGGAAGAGTCCAGTTTACGCCCGATGTATTGCCTTCTGACATCACGGGTTTCTCCCTTTACGACAAGACAACAGATTCCATGAAATATCAGCCGGGTTCGATCTTCCACAATCTGTTTCTGGCAGACGAGCTGAACCGTGCTTCCACTCGTACGCAGTCTGCGCTCCTCGAGGCAATGGAGGAAGGCAACGTAACCGTTGACGGAAATACATACATGCTTCCGAAGCCGTTTACGGTAATCGCCACGCAGAACCCTACAGGCGCTTCGGGTACTTCACTTCTCCCCGACTCGCAGATCGACCGTTTCATGATCAGGGTATCAATCGGCTATCCTTCCCCCAAGGATGAGAAGAACATGCTCGAATCAAGAAAGAACGGCATCAATCCGATGGATGACATTAGACCGATGTGCAATGTTGACACGATCGTCAGGATGCAGGCTGAAGTTAATAACGTATTTGTTCATGAGAAGGTCACTGACTATATCATCCAGCTTATAAACAAAACGCGCGGCCATCACGATCTTGCAAGAGGCGGAAGCCCGCGTGCCACACTGGCGCTTACTTCAATGGCCAAGGCATGTGCTTACATAAACAACAGAAACTACGTTGTACCGCTCGATGTACAGAAGGTGTTCCTTCCTGTCATCACTCACAGACTTATGCTCACTCCTGAAGCTGAAGTCAATAACAGACAGCCTTCGGATATAGCACAGGAGATCCTTAAGGATACTGTAGCTCCAAAGATCTGATCTGATATGGTAAGGACCTGGCTGGCATATTTCGCTGCATTGATCTCAACCTTCGTCTTTTTCCTTTGTTATAAGATGTGGGTCGCATGGTATTGCCTGATCATACTTCTGGCAGTGCCTGTTTTCGCATTCATACTTGCAGTGATCGCTGCCGTGACGCTCAGGTTCAAGACAGAGGCTCCGGTCATCTGCACGATTGGAAAACCTGCTTATATCAAGTTCACACTGGAAGGATTCGCATCCTTTTTCTCATACTGCACGATCAAGACTGCCGTAACAGATCACATGGCGGGCGGGACAAAGAAATCCGTCATAAAGATCTCTGACAGCGGCGTCACAAAGATCCCTCTGGATACGAAGCACTGCGGCGCTTATACATATAAGATGTCGAAGCTTTATATTTCGGATCTTCTCGGCTTTTTCAAGTTCACAAAATTCCTGAACAAGGATATGGATTTTATCGTAAAGCCTGTGCCGGAAATGCCCGGTTACATGCCTGACGTATATGGTTTTAAGGCCAAGAACCTTCGAAAATCCCATAAGCCGAATTCCGAGATCTACGACATCAGGGATTACCAGCTCGGCGACCCCGTAAAGTCGATCCACTGGAAGATGTCTGCGAAGAAGGACAAGATCCTGGTAAAAGAGCCGCTCGAGGAATACGGCGGCCATTCGCGCGTTATCTTAAAGCTTTCGGATGACAGGGATATACTCGATCTCCATCTTGGTCAGGTGCTCTTTACTTCCAGGTTCTATCTGGATCACGAGACGGCGCACATAATCAGGGTTATTCCGCCTGACAGCAAAGAGGTCGCTTTTAATGTCGAATCGGAAACCGATCTTCAGAGAGCTTTGAATCAGATCCTTCACATGAGGATTCCTGAAGAGGCATTCCAAAAGGAAGACGGAGCAGATGAGAAGAGCCTTGAAGAAGAGCCTTTGAATGAGCAGGTGTCTGCGGAGGAAGCCTATGCCAACTGATAACAATGAACAGCTGGAAGTGGTCAATCAGCGCACCAGACTGAACGTGAGCAACACGCTCATGTCAGTGACCATCATTACGTTCCTGGTCACGGGCTTTACCATGATGTATGCCACTGCATTCGACTGGGAATTCAGCGTCTGGGCTGTCATGATGTACGCGCTTATCGCAGCGCTTATCTTCTCGATACTTTACAACGTTAACAAGAAGTGGCTTACCGCGGTCGTTGTGTCCTTATCGTGCATTGCGCCCGTTGCGATGGCCGTCTTTGATATGTTCGATGTACAGAAAGGTCTGATGGCATTCCTTTACAGCGTACAGATGAATGCCTTCTACTGGCTCCCCGGTGTTTTCGAAGGCGGCACACCTTCGGACGGCGAACTGGTCATGAATTTTCTCCGCGCATATTATCTCATGGCGATATCTCTTACTGCGCTCGCGCTTACCAAACGTAAGAATATACCGTTGACGCTCCTTCTCTACGTTCCGCTTTTTGTATGCGCCGTAAGCAACACGACGATGCTTCCGGAGGCCGCGCCCTGTATCGCTGCGGCAACAGGTGTGATCCTTGCTGTTCTGGCTCACGGATTCAGGAGAAAGAAGATCCAGCAGTCAGGCGTAATCCTGTTCCTGCTTACGGTTCCCGTCCTTATTTTCTCGATCGTTATGGGAGTCATTTTCCCTGTCGATACTTATGACAAAAATGATCTTGCCACGGATATCCTGGAAGACCTCGTGGATTTTGCGAAAAACATCTCAGAGCCTGTAAGCGAGATCCTCGACACTGCGCTCCACGGCGTCAAGAATCCAAACGCCAGAGGAGATATGGATTATTTCTGTTCGCTCTATTCCGGCTCCACGAACCTCGAGAATGTAGGTCCTTTCAATCCGCCGGACCAGGAGATCATGAATGTCACCAAGATCTTTAATTCAAGCTATACCGGATCTTTCGATACAACCGCCAGCACCAGCTTATATCTCAAGATCGAATCTCTCGACACCTATAAGAACAACAGTCTGAAGAGCTCGAAAATAAACATGCCGGTCTATGACGAAGATAAGCTTCCTGCAGCACAGCAGGCACCTTATGTCGTATGGATCGATTCGTATCTGCCTTCATCTGTTGATGTGGTTCCTTATTACTCGGATTTCCACAATTCCGCTTTCTCTGAAAAAGATGTACATGCTAATCCGTATAACACGACCAATGACGGATATACATACTTTTCCGTTGCCACAGCCCCTGTAAAGACAGGCGATATCTATACGGAAAAGTACAAGGAAGATTATGTATATAAAACATGCCTTGATGTTCCCAAATCCACGGAGATGGCGCTCATCAGCAGCGGCGATCTTCCCGACTGGTATCTCGATATCTACCACGGCTACGTTACCGTGCCTGATGCCGAGAAAGTCAAGAGAGTGACTGAATACGTCAGAAATCTCCACCCCTACAGTACGGATACGGATTATCCGCCCAGAGGAGTTGATTTTGTGCCGTGGTTTGTCAGCGATGCCGAATCAGGAATCTGCGTTCACTATGCGGCAACGACTGTTATCCTCCTGCGCCTCATCGGCGTCCCCGCAAGATATGTAAGAGGTTATGTCGATTACAGATCCGTCCCTTCGAGTCAGCACACGTTATATGCTATGCATGCTCATGCGTGGTTCGAATTTTTCGCGCCCGAATACGGATGGATAATGGGCGACTCCACTCCGGGCTCCATGGATAATGCGGACGATTACGATATCAATGCCGTCATAAAGGCTTACCCGGAATTCGCGAATGCAAGCTTTGCAAGAGGTTTTGTATCCATACTTAATCCCGACTACACAGAACAGACCACAACTTCATCTGAGACTGAGCCTACGGAAACAACCCCTTCGGAGACTGAGCCTTCTGCCACTACTTCAGATACTGAGGCAAGTTCGGACGTGACATCTACAGTAACGCCCACGCCCGCAGATCAGACTGAATCTTCACAGAGCACCACACCGCCTGATGAGCCTGAAAGCACCAAGGAGACTGAGAAGGACACTCCTCCGGACTGGGCGGTATCTATTTCTGAAGGAATGGAATATTCCTTTGGAAAAGACGGCGAATTCCATATCGAATTTAAAGATAACAGCCCGGCAGGAAAAATGGTCAAGACGCTCAAAGCTATAGTCTGCACAGCTGGCTCGATAGCACTTGTCATAGACATCCTGATCCTTGGATGGTTTATCTACTGGAAGCGTCAGTTCAGACGCAAGAGTACAAACGGCAGAGCCATCGCTTACTATCACTATTACAGCCTCATGGGCAGGATATTCAGATACAGTCTGCCGAAGAAAGCCGTAAGGATCGCTGAGAAGGCCGCCTTTGCCCGCGAAAAAATAACGCCCCAGGAACTTGAGGCGTTAGTTGCAGTATGCGAAAAGAATATGAATGAGATCGCCAAGGGTTATAACAGGTTCAAAAAGCTCCCTTATAACGCCCTGCTGGTAAAAAACAGGATCACAAATAAGTAACTGTCTCTGTCAGAAGCTTTCTGATGCCGTGACCGGCAAGAGGGCAAGTCTTCCTTCTAATTCTTATCAGCAGGTATAACCCGGCTTCTTGTAAAGATTGTCATCAGAAGCGATCTGTGTGTCCCAGACCTTGGCCTTCCAGTCGTCCTGGGCAACTTCTTTTATTGCGACAGATACGCTCGATTCATTGCAGCCCATTGTTTCTGCAATAGCTTTTGTGACCTCTTCGGCGCACTTGATCTTCTGTTCTTCAGTTCTTCCGGGGAAGCATTTTATCTCTACGTGTGGCATATGATATCTCCTTTATTTATTGCATTTCAGAATTAGATTATAACACCTGGGGTGTGCTTAAACCTACAAAATCGGCATGAATTATCTGCACGGTCTGAATCAATGGTTTTAGGAGAAAGAATGCCCGAAAAACAACGGGTTGAGGAAGAATTTGAGAATTGTTCTCAAATCTATTGACAAAGCGTACCCATGTGACTACAATTGAGAACGATTCTCATATTCGCATTTTAGGAATGGGAAAATTATTTTAATTATTAGTCAGGAGGAAAACCGTCTCCGGGCGGTTATTCATTAAGGTGAAAAAGCTTTTATCAATAGTTGTTGCAGCATTTCTGGCTGTAGGTTCACTTACTGCGTGCAGTTCTGCAGGAGCAAAAGGAAAAGACAAGATCAAGATCGTAACCACGATCTTCCCTGAATACGACTGGGTAATGAGTGTGCTGGGCGAGAACCCCGCAGGAGCTGAAGTTACGATGCTCCTCGACAACGGTGCCGATCTCCACAGCTTCCAGCCCACAGCAACAGACATCATGAAGATCTCATCCTGTGACCTCTTCGTATACGTCGGCGGCGAGTCTGACGAGTGGGTCGAAGATGCTCTCAAGGAAGCAACAAATAAGGACATGATCGTCATCAATCTCTTGGATGTCCTCGGCGACAAAGTAAAGGAAGAAGAAGTCATCGAAGGCATGCAGGGCGAGGACGAAGACCACGACCATGATCACGACGACCATGACGAAGACCACGACCACGATCACGACGAAGATCACGACCATGACGAAGATCACGATCATGACGAAGACCATGACCACGATGAAGATCATGACCACGAACACGGACATCACCATGAAGAGGGCGAGATCGAATACGATGAGCATGTTTGGCTCTCATTAAGAAACGCCCAGATACTGGTTCAGAGCATTTCCGATGCAATTCAGAAGATCGACGCGGCAAACGCTGCAACATATAAGAAGAATTCCGATGCTTACATCGAATCACTAAAATCTCTCGACAGCGACTACAAGGCAGTCATTGATGCAGCTTCCAACAAGACAATCCTCTTCGGCGACCGCTTCCCCTTCAGATATATGGTTGACGACTACGGCCTTACATACTTTGCGGCATTCGTAGGATGCTCTGCCGAATCTGAAGCAAGCTTTGAGACAATTACTTTCCTTTCCAAGAAGGTCGACGAATTAAAGCTCCCTGTAGTCCTCACGATCGAAGGAAAAGATCACAGGATCGCAGAGACTATCGTACAGAACACAGCAACAAAGGATCAGAAAATAATGACTCTCGACTCCCTGCAGTCAGCATCATCTGCTGACCAGAAGAACGGAACAACTTACCTCTCCGTCATGAAAAATAATCTTACCGTTCTTACCGAAGCTTTAAAATGATCCATCTTTAATAATCTTTCATAGGCACTACGGACATCTGCAGGTGATATAATCGCTTGCAGATGTTCGTCATTTAACAGGAATAGAAGGTGTATTAATGCGTAAGTTAACAAGTCTGATTCTTTGTCTTGCAGTATCTGGCCTCATGGCAGGCTGCGGCAGCAGCGGTCCTCAGAACAAAATGACCGCCCAGACAACAGGCTTAAAAGACGTTCTTGAATCAAGGATGTCGGAAGAGAATTCGGAAGTGACTTCTGCCACGTCAGAGACCACTCTTCCCTCCCCAACGCCGGATCCGCTCGCTGATTATTCGGCGGAGTCTTTAGGTTCTGACGGAATAGATTATGACCTTACAAAGCTTTCTTCGGACCTTATCTATGCCGAAGTCTACAACATGATGATCTTCCCCAAGGAATATATCGGCAGGACCATCAAGGTGTCAGGCGTGTTCACCGTCTATTACGACGAGGCAAAGGATAAGTATCATTTCGCGTGCTTCGTATCAGATGCCGCAGCATGCTGCCAGCAGGGCATAGAATTCATTCTGGAGGGCGATAAAGCATATCCTGAGAATTATCCCGCTGAAGGCGCTGAGATCACGATACAGGGCGTTTTCGGGACGTACGATGAAGATGGCGCGACTTTCTGGTCGTTAACGGATGCGAAGTTTGTCTGATCAGTGGAAGACGCCGCTCACGTCGAGGTGCCATGTAAACAGGTAGAGCGCCATCGAGAAGATTGCGACCGCATATACGGATATCTTCGTAATCAGCGCTAAGAGCCTCGGCGCCTTATCCTCAGACAGGCCAGTATAATAAGCGCCTGCGACGATCGTCGGGACGATATACCTGTAAGACATCGTGCATGTGTAAGGGAATGCAAAGCAGAAGTGGATGTAGAATCCCAGCTGTGAGACGAGAAGTATCGTCATGAGAAGATTCATCAGATTTCTCTCTTTGACCCATGCGAAAATGAAGTTGAGCACGATCGTGATCGTAAATACCGTGAACGACGCCAGGAGCAGATATCCGACGAGTGCGAGCACCATGTGTTTTCTGTAGTATTCGCCGTCGAAAACAGCCTCATTCAATGTCTCGGATATTATGTTGTAGTCAATTCCGTCACCGAATGCGATGAACCTGTCCCAGAAAGGCACATCAGGGATCAGAAGGCCAGGATTGTAATTGTAATCAGGAACTGCGACGTAAGTAAGCGGCACCTTCCAGAGGATATAAGACCTCACCTGGTACCAGAGTCCCAAAGGCGCGCAGACCAGAAGGAAAACAATATATTTCCACACGAAGCTGAGCTTTTTCTTCGATTCGAAAAATGCCTTTGCCATAAGGAATCCGACGGGCACCGCGATGAGTCCTGCAGAGAGCTTGGTCATCATGCCAAGGCCTATCAGGACGCTTATTCCCATGAGAGTTGCAAAGGACTTCTTCTCGCTGTTATACCAGAGAATGGATAAGTAGAGCGCTGCAATTGCAAAGAGCACAGACAGCGGATCGTTATTTAACGCGCCAGCAAAGACTATGAACTGGGGAAGGAACGCAAATACCATATAAGCTGTCGTCCTGCCCTTTTTGGATAAGTTCCAGAGATCTATAAATTTCTTCAGGACAGCTAATGTCACGAGAGAATAGAACAGTGAGAGGCACTGCAGAGCATCCCAGTTATTTGCCATGGAAGGCGCTATCTTCCTGTAAATTCCGAAGAAGACCGCGCTGACGATGTGCAGGAACGGCGGATGGTAGAACTGCCAGTGCTCGGTTATGTTCTGATCGTAAAGCCTGTGAGTGTTCAGAAGGTATTCGATGTATTCAGAGTGGTAGTTCATCTCGTGGTAAACGCCGAACTCACCCATGTCGTGCTGTCTCTGGTTTGCTCCGGTATAAAGCACGTAGAACGTCCTGATGCCGATGGCGAGGATCGTGGCAATGGCGATGATGCGCTCTTCTTTTGCTTTTCCGGCGTTCATCAGGATAAGGTATGAGAATCCCGCAAATCCCAATACAAGGATTATTGTGCGGACAGGGCTTAAAAGATTCCAGTCGCAGCCGGAAACGATAAGCACGAATAAACACCATACAGCGCTTGCGGCTATATCGATGCTGAGTTTACCCTTTTTGTTGAACTTGATATCCATTAAAGAAAGAATAAATCAGCATCGGAAGTAATGCAAATGATCAGAGGCTTTACATCTCCTTAATGTACTTCGTGGCGCGGTCGTTGATGATCCTGACCACGTCGTCGAGCGAACGGTCGCCTGCATAATAAGGCGCGGTGTCTTCGACGAGGAAAGCTGTCAGTACCGGATCATCGTAAGTGTATGTGGAGATCTTGGACATACTCTCCAGCATGGCTTCTTCCATGTCCTTGGTGGAATACTTATATCCGTACACGCTGACGTATTCACTTATGCCGCCCATGTATTCGGCCAGCTCCTCGAAGCTCTTGGTGCCTTCATTATTCTTCTCGGTAATGATCGAGACATTCCTTGCCATGATCTCTTTGTTGGTAACGAGGTTTAAGAACTCCCTGGATGATTCTCCGAATCCGGCGCCTGCGAAAAGGAAGTTGATGAACTTCCTGCAACCGTCCTTAACATCCGACAGGGCTGTAACGGAAACCGTCTCTATGGCTCTGAACCTGGGGCCTCTTGCGTCAACTGAAGGGGTTCCCAAAATCGTGTAGCTGCCTTCAGATGACTTGCAGGCATGAACAAACTTGATAAAGCTGTCGACCGTCTCGTAGCGGCAGCCTGTGCGCGGCTTCTTTACTTCATCAGCCCACTCCAGTGTGTCTGACTGTTCATAGCTGTTCTTGGTAAAGTGATCTTTTGTATATTCAGCTGCGGCATAGAACTGGTCCGTGCCGAAGTTTGCCTGGCCGCCTTCTATCGCTGCCTTTGTATCGGTGCAGGATAAGAGGAATGCCTTCCTGTTGTTGAATCTTGATTCCGGATAATCGTACGGTGTAAAGCCGTCGAGCTTTTCCCTGACCATCTTGTCGAAGTCATCGAAGGTGATACCCACGGCACCGTCTTTAACATAAGATTTGTCGGTGACAAGGCCTTCTATCTCAAGCGTTACGGGCAGGAAATACTGTTTGCCGCCGATCTTTGAAGCCTCGATGATGTTGCCGAACTGCTGATCTGCGACCGCCTGATCAAGGTATCCCGTGAGGTCTTCGAAAATATCATCGCGCATCGCATAATTTTGCTGGATGCCGACCGCCAGGTCAGGCGCGTCCTTGCCTTTCAGCTCCTGGATCATCGTATATACCTTCTCGCTGTCCATATGGAGGATCGAGAAATCCCTGCCGGTCTTAATGCCGGTCTTATACTTGCTCCAGACCTTTATGAGATATTCATTGTCGGTTCTGTTGAATTCATAGATGGCATTCGACAGATACTCTGTAATGTTCTTATCAATCGGCGTTGCAAGTTCGATTATCTTCTTGCCCGCGTTAGGGTTCTTTTCGCATTTTGTAAGGATAGTGACTGATTCGTTGTAGCCCGTGAAGAACATCGAGTACTCGGTCGAATTCATTGAGTAGATGACCGTCCTGTCGCTGTCACAGGAGATGAGCTTTATCTTCTCGGCCGAGAGGTCTGAGAAGTACGGCGTATACCAGTTGTTATCAACGACAGTCTTTGCTTCACCTGCCTGAAGGTCGAGCTTTGTTATGTTGCCGAGCGTATCGATCTTGCAGAGATCGCCGCTGGGTACAGCTTTGTAGTCGGCAGGATCCAGATGGGTAACCATATCATACTTGGCACTGCTTATCTTCTTTCCGGTCTTCGCATCGAACTTCAGGACCAGCTGTCCTTCATTCCGCGTATATCCGACGGTGCAGAGCGCGCCGTTCGAAGCATCAAATGAGAACTCCTCGACATCTATCACATTTATGAGCCCGGAAAAATCAAGCCGGCACACAAATTCCGGACCCTTGAAAACATAGGCATTTACGGAAGGAACATTTGCCTCTCTCACCGCAATGATGACCGGAATATAGTATTCTCCTGCCGCATAGACTTTGGTTATGCCGACAACGTCCTGGCCGCCCAAAGAGATCTCGATGGGATTGCCTTTTTCATCTTTGAAGAATTTGGGGTCCGTAACTTCCCCGCTTTCGAGGTTGATCTTTACGACCGCATCCTCAAATCCGCCCTGCGCGAAAAGATTTACTACGGCTTCGGCCTGATTCTTCTCATCAGGGGATCCTAATATATCCACTCTCTCGATAGAATAGCCCGCAGGATCCTTAAGCTTGATAGAACTTATCCTGTTTCCCTTCTCATCGTAGGCATCAAGCATCGTCCTTCTGTAATTGTCGTAGTCTGCAAGATTTGTAAGGCCGTATACGTGATAGATCTTTCCGTTGCCGTAGCATACTTCAGTGTTGCCCAGCATCTCGGTCGGCAGAATGTCCATGTCGAGCTCAAATCTCGTGGATTCGTACCACGGATCATTCTCGCTGACTATAGTATCAGAACCCTTTTTTGAACAGGACATCAGCACCGGCGCAGCAAGGCTTACCGCCAGCAGCGAAGCAACAATTCTTCTCTTAAACATGAAAATTCCCTCCGGAAATGTATTCCTTTTATCCTGTCTATACTCTAAAAGTTTTTTGTGATTTTGGAATAGAAATCGCGAAAAAGACACCAAACCTTTGCCGATTTGATGCCGGGAGGGGCGGGGCAAATACGGCAAAAGAAAGAGGGCACCGTTTTGCGGCGCCCCCATTTCTGTGTCTTATTAATACCTGCGATATTAATCAATTACTTCGATCTTTACGTTATCGAGATAGAAAGGATTCATATCCACGCTCTCGAAATAGATCGTAAGGCTCGGTGTGCCTGCTTCGATCGTGTACTGACCTTCGCCAAGTACCCACTCGTCGGAGCCGGTCTGAACCTCAGCTACTGTAGGCCATGTGCCGTCGATGTCAGCTGTGCACTTGCATGTAGGAGCCTTGGACTTGATAGCGAATGTTACCTTGATCGTGTGGCCTACATAGTTTGTTACGTCGATGGAGTAACCGTCGTACTCAGCGTAGCCCTCGGAATTCATGAGGCAGTAGTCACTCTCGTAACCGCCCTCAACGATCTTCTGAACAGAGCTGTATCTCGGTCCGCCTGTGAACTTCTTATCCTCGTAATCCTCTACGAAAGGAGTTGAGTCTGTCTTAGGCTCCTGATAGTCAGCGGGCTTAGCTACTTCGCCGCCGTTGATAGCGCACATAACGCCTTCGTAAGCGGGCTTCGGTGAGAGGTTACCGTAGAAGAGCAACGGCTTTGTGGAAGACTTCCAGCTCATGTCGTCTGTAAGACCCCAGACTGTTACGCACTCGATCGGAACGCCTGCCTTGTCAGCTGCGATGATCGCTTCGAAGAACTTCTGCATGTAAACGCCCTGGTCGTACATAGGGTTAAGAGACTTGGGTGCTGTTACGTCGAGCTCTGTGATGTGGATCTTAACGCCGAGTTCGTCAGCATATCTCTTTGCTGCTGCAACGTAGTTGTCGATATTGAGGCCGGAGCTGATGTGGCTCTGCATGCCCATACCGTCGATGTTGCCTGCTGCTGCAACGGGCTTTAACATCTTGAGGATATCTTCCTGCTTGGATGTCTGATACTCATTGTAGTCGTTGTAGAAGAGCTGTACGTTAGCGGGAGCATGCTTTCTTGCGAACTCGAAAGCCTTCTCAACATAATCGTCACCGATTACCTGCTTCCAGTAGCAGTCTCTCATTCCGCCGTCATCAGCTGCTGCTTCGTTTACAACGTCCCATGCATAGATAACGCCGGGGTAGTTCTTCTCGCACCAGTTCATAACCTGGTCGATGTAGCTCTCCATACGCTTGAGCATGAGATCTCTGCTCGCGAGCTGTCCGTTAACGTTGTAATTCTCATAGAAGAACCAGGAAGGTGTCTGTGAATACCAGACAAGAGTATGACCTCTCATCGGGATGTTGTTCTTCTTGCAGTAGTCGAGGATCGGCTTTGCTGCGTCGAAATGGATAGCCGGAGCTTCGTTGAACTTAGCAGGATCGTTCTTGCACCTTGCTGCATCAAGAACGGAATCGGGCTTTAACTCGTTCTCAGGTGTTACTGAGTTGAACTGAGTCTTAAGAAGCTTTCTGAAAGAATCGTTCTTGTTGGTCATTACTGTTGCAGGAGATGCAACGCCGAACTTGAAGTAGTCAGCGTAAGCTGCTGCGAGAGAAGCTGTCTTCGTGGGATCTTCCAATGACTCGACAGGTGTGCCTGTGAGGTTGTTGAACTCGCCCTCGATGCTTACTTCCATAGCAGATACAGTGATATCCCTGACATCATTTGCCTCGAGATAGATCATTGCATTCTGTGCATTGTCAGGGATCTGGATGGTGCCTGTGATCTCTGTGATGCCTGCCTCATCAGCCTGGCCTGCGGCGATGTTTACATATGAAACGTTGCCGTAGAACTCATACTTCAATGAGAGAGTCATGGAATCGTTCTCGGAAGAA
>JAEFBC010000052.1 GCA_016292155.1 Saccharofermentans sp.
AATTCAAGCGAAGCAATGACCCTCCTCATGGATGCGAGCCAGGATTACGACGACATCAAGACAGAGTGGTCCTGCGTCTACGATCTCGACAACTTCAAGCTCTACTTCGTCTCCGACAGAGACACTTCGAAAGTGGTTGAGGTGACGAGGGAGACGTTTAAGTAAGGAGCGATATTTCCGCGTTTTCCGGACATCGAAAAAAGGAGCTGCCTCGTGATGAAGCAGCTCCTTAAAGCACTTACTGCTCTGCAGGTGCCTGGTCCTGGGTCGTTTGATCCGGTGTTTTTTCTGCAGTTTTACGGGTCTGATTATTGCCGCCGGAACCGTTGCTGCGGGAAGATCCTGAAGGCCTGTTACTGCGCGAGGATCCTGAAGGCTTGTTGCTGCGTGTCCCGCCGGAAGGCATATTCGTCCTGCCTTCCGAACGGCCCGAAAATCTTTTATCCGGAGTTCCTCTGTCTTCAATGACCTTAAGCTTGTCCTGATCAGAAGTTCCGGCCGGCTGAGCCTGTGCGGCATCATTCCCGATATCGGGTGCAGGCATTTTCGGACCTGCTTCCTGTGTATTTACTATCTGCATGTTCCGACCGATAAGAAAGCGGTCAACGGCGATCACACCGCCTGCGCCTGCCGCACTTCCGACAAGAGAGCAGCAAAGCGCCAGAACTACGATCTTTGCTGCTGTGCCTCTTGTCTTCTTTTGGGGGAGCATCTGTTGAGAAATGTCTGAATCTGTTAACTGAGGTCCTGCAACGGCCACCTTAACGGCTGCCTCCTTGCTGCTATCTGCCGCAGCATTAACGGCTGCTGCCTCTTCTGCGATGTCTGCATTCTTGTTCAAATCTTTTTCCATATGCATCTTTCCTTTCTTCCGTTTGGATTTGAGTTCATTATCCGGGCCCAACCTGAAACGGACTTGAAAATACTTGAGGCAATTTTTGGGACAATTTCGCAGAGGGCGATGAATGCGCTCTCCTGATTGCCACGATGAACGGCTTCGGCGATCTTAGCGCTTATGTGAAGACCCTGACCGATAAGCCTGTGAAGGTCGTTAATACGCATGGGCACTGGGATCACGTTGGTGGGAATTTCCATTTCGATTCGTGCTACATTCCGGTGAGGTTTATTGAAGATGCTATGAGCATTTAGAAAATAGTTGTTCTCTTAACTCCCCTTATATATCTTGAATATCACTACTTCATAAGTGGTTGATAGTTTTATAACTTGAGACCAGTCTCAATTTTTGCCAAAAAGTCTCATTTTCAGGCCATAAAATTCAATTTGAGTAAATTCATCCCCACAAAGTATTTGCTGCGGTATAGACTGCGGTTACAGCGGTCAGCCGCGACATTGTACTTTGCTATTGGAGGTGTTACTATATGTATGACATTTGTATTACATCAACAGGAGGTAGTAATATGAGCGCCATTATCAGTGTCAGGGTAAGCGATGCGGAACAGGAGCTGCTTAATAAGGCGGCTTCCATATATGGCTGTGGTGTATCTTCTTTGATGAAGAGACTTGTTTTTGAGAAGCTCGAGGATGAATACGATCTGCACATGATCGAAGACTACGAGAGCAGGAAAAAAGCCGGTACTCTTAAGACCAGACCTGCTGGTGAATTATGGGCGGAGCTTGACCTGTGAAATACAAATTGGTATTAACGGAAAACTTCGAGAAACAGTTCAAAAAGCTTGACCGCTCCATTCAGGTGATCCTGGTCAAGTGGATCAGAAAGCATCTCGAAAACTGCGACGATCCTAGAGCCTCAGGCAAAGCCCTTTCGGCAAACCTGAAAGGCTACTGGCGCTACCGCATCGGTGACTACCGTTTGCTCGTGGAGATCAAGGATAAAGAACTTGTTATAGTTGCAATCTCAATCGCACATCGGAGCGATGTGTATGGGCAGGAATAGAAGAACTATTCTTTATTCATCACTCATCTGCAGGTTTGTAAATAAACTGGTAAACAATATGGGCTTTGTTGCCTTTATAACGGCCTCGATTTTCCTTAACATAAACATCTACTTTTACAGTAAACCCGTTTATTAGGTCCTTTTCCGTAACAGTATGGTTTACTGTTTTGCTGCCCTTGTCAGGTATACTATCATCCTCTTCAGATGCACAATAATACTTCAGCTTGTCTCCAACTTTAAGAGTAACTTCCTCGTCTTTGCTCTCACCATAATATTCACCGTTTACCGTCGCAGAGTGATACCATTCATTTCCTACATGATTATTAGACTCTATGTACGAGTCATAATACAGATTCATTTTTCTTTCTTTTATAGAAACAGTTACATTACAACTAGCACTGATACCATTCGATGAAGTCGCAGTTATCTTAGCTTTTCCGTATCCCACAGCCTCAATCACGCCTAATTTGGTTACGGTAACAACAGACTCATCACTGGAAGTCCAAGTCAATGTATTGTTGCGAGGCTTCTTAGGTGTAAGCTCAGGTTCCAAATACAGACTCTCACCACGTTCCAACGTGACACTCTTTTGTATTTTTATAGCTTCAACTTCGTTCTTTTTTACAACAACTTTTATGTGTTCAGAACAAATCGAGCCATCCTCTGTTTGAGCATAGATTTGCGTTTCTCCACCTGATAATGGGGTTAACTTGTAATACAAATCTTCAAATCCCATGCTGTAGTTAAAATCTATTTTTGCAACTTTGGGATCTTCGCTCAGAAAAGATATGCCTGATAGGTCAAAACTGTCCACATCAGTTATGTCAACTTTTATGTGTCCAATAATAGCTTTGTCATCTTCGCGAGTATTTATAGTATCTTTTTTCTCAAATGAAATCTTTGTTACTACCGGTTCAGATTCGAACAGATAATCAAATTCCTTGGGATCCTGAGGTAAAGTATCATCCTCGTTTCCGTCGGTTGAACTTTCATCAGAATCTGCATTTTCGGCGTCTGCAGCTTCAGTAAATGTTTCAGTTGGGTTTTCCTCATCGGAAGTTCTGGATATGGTTATTACGCAATCAGAAGCAAACCTTTCAATTTCACCAGTTTCTGAAGAATCGATATTTGTATCTTCTTTCACATTATTAACGTCACTGGGAAAACAAAATGCTGAAATAGCCATGCTGATCACAACGCATAATGATGCGAATTCAGTGGTAACGTTGCGCTTATGATTTGTATTGAGCAAAAACATGATTCCTCCCAGTCGCGAATTATACCAGAGAAAGAATGCTAAACATCAATTTCTTAACACAAACTAAACACCCTTGATAACTATTATATTAATTGCTTTCAATTTCTATTGTGTTTTCATAGTGTGAATATTTAGAAAAGAGTATTTATATAAGATCTTTTTAGTCTGTTATAATTACCCTATCAAATCTATTTGTTTATTTGATTACGTAGTCCTTTAAGGGGTGTACAGCATGCCAGAGACTGATCTTACCAAAGCATTAAAGGAATGCTATGAAGCGGCGAAAAGCGGCTATGAACTCGCGGCTGATGAGGCGTCTGCGCTCGACAAGATCCTGGTAGAGGCTGAAGATACGATCCGTGAGACTGCTATCGAATATAAGGCGTCGCCTTGCGAGGTTATCGGTTTGGGCGAGGAGCTCGAGGGGCAGCTCACAGATATTCAGGAGTCCGTGGATTCCTTAAGAATTTCCTTTACAGAAGATTTAAATGCGCTGAAAGATGACCTGGAGAAGTTCTCGGTCACGCTTTTCGGGCGCACCATGGCGGGAAAATCGACGCTGATGGAGGTGCTGACTGAGGGCGACGGTTCCGCGATCGGAATGGGCGCGCAGCGCACGACCAGAGACATCAGACGGTATGAGTGGAACGGGCTCGCGGTGACGGATGTGCCCGGTATTGGCGCGTTTGAGGGCGAGGAAGATACACGTCTGGCCTTCGATGCCGCGAAGACGGCGGACCTCATTGTGTTCCTGCTGACGGACGATGCGCCGCAGGCGGTGGAAGCCGACTGTTTCAGGCAGGTCAAGGACCTGGGCAAGCCGGTCATCATAATCATGAACGTGAAGGTTTCCATAGATGGCAGCAAGAGCATGAAGCTCATCGAGCGCGACATGAACCGCGCGTTTGACGATGAGCGCATAGAGGAGATCAGGAAGCAGTTCTGCAGGTTTGCTGAGCCTTTCGGACAGGATTGGAACAATGTTCCATTCGTTGCTACGCACCTGAAAGCAGCCTACGAAGCCGTGAAGTGCGCCAAAGCCGGCGACACGGAACAACAAGATCTCTGGACCAGGATCAGCCGCATCGACGACCTCAAATCCCTGATCTGCGAAGAGGTCCAGGTCAGAGGCAAGTACATAAGGGTCAAGACTTTTGCCGACATCATCGCAAATCCCATGATCGAATCCCTCGCCGAGCTCGATCTCCAGAGCCGCATCAACGAATCGCAGGGCAGGATCGTGTCGGACAAGAAGCGCTCACTTGAGAAGCGCAAGGATATATTCGTAAAAGACGGCAGGAAGCGCATCGAGTCCTTCATGATGCGCCTTAAGACTGAGCTCCGCACGGAGATCGCGATCTTTGCCGAAGACCACTATAACGACAAGATGGCGGACATAGCCTGGGGCGATGTCATCGCGAGTAAGAATATCGAGGAGCGCTGCAAGGATCTCCTGGACGAGATGGAAGCTGAGGTCGACGGCATAATCGCCGAGACGATCCGCGAGATGGAGAGCGAGCTCCGCTATGTCTCCATAGATTCCGTGCAGAGGACGTTCCTCACCCCTGCCCTGATCGACGCCAAAAGGATCGTCGGCTGGACGAGCCTTCTTCTGGGCGGCGGCGGAACCGTGGCGGCAGCTATTCTCTCGCTTACAGGCGTTGAGCTCGCGGCAGGCCCCGTCGGCTGGGTCGCAGCAGGAATAGGCCTTGCAGGCGGTATCGGCCTTCTGTTCCTGGAGTCCAGAGGTGACAAGCTCGCCAAAGCGCGTGCGCGCCTTGAGAAGGAACTTACAGAGTCCGTAAATGCCACATGCGACAGCATCTGGACGCAGCTCGAGAAGAACTTGGACAGACTCATCAAGGGCAAGATCGACCTGGTTTTGGATGAGCTCGCGAAGATCGAAGATGTCATCGAATCGCTCGCCACGACGCAGAACGACCTGGCCGATTCACTCAGAACAGAACTCCGCCAGCTTAACATGACATTCACCACGAAGATCGCCACTGCAGTCTTCGGCGAAGAGAAGGCCGCAGAATATATGGACAACATCACCACCGCGGCAAGGATCCCCGGTGTGTGCACGCTGCTGTCTGAAAACGCCGCAAACGCAACACCCGCAGACTTCCGGACCAAACTCTCAGACTTCATCGCTGAAGACATTATCAGCGTGACCACGACTGATGACACGCCGAAGTATGTATCAGACATCCTGGGCGGTATCGTCGCAGAAGAGGACGTCGTATGCGGCGAAGGCGGAGAAGCCGAAGAAGGCGGAGAAGACAGAGCCGTCACCCTTAAGACCAATAAAGAAGACATCAGATTACTTAACAGGCTGAGGCTCTTGGAGCAGTTCATGCCTTACAGAATAGGAGGATAGTTATGTTCCAGATAGCTGAGTTATCCCGCGCCAAGGAAGCACTGCAGGAGAAGGCCCTAAGAGCACTCTCGGATGCAGGCAATAATGACGTGCTGAGCACCGCGAAGTCGGACAAGGTGAAGATCGTTTTCGCCGGTCAGTATTCTGCAGGAAAGTCTTCCATTATCAAGATGCTCACGGGCGACGATACGATCGCCACGGGCGCGAAAATCACGACCCAGGAGACCCACACCTATGAGTGGAACGGCCTTGAGATCGTTGACACTCCAGGCGTTCACACATCCCTCCGCCCTGACCATGACGAGATATCCTATAAGGCTATCGCGGCTGCGGATATACTTGTTTTCGTGATCACGAATGAACTGTTCGATTCATATATGGCTGACCATTTCAGGCGCCTTGCGATCGATAAGGACAAGGCCGGCGAGATGATCCTCGTTGTAAACAAGATGGAGCGCGCGGCCAAGGGCAACACCAAAGAGCAGCAGGACATAATAAGAGAAGATCTCCGCGCAGTACTTGCCCCCTACAGCCCCGAGGAGCTCCACCTCTCCTTCCTTGATGCCCAGTCCTATCTGGATAGTGTCGAAGAGCGTGAGAGCGATCCTGAGCTCGCTGACGAGCTCCTGGCGCGTTCCGGCTACACGGAATTCATCGACACGCTCAATACTTACGTCGCAGAGAAGACTCTTACGGCCAAGCTCACGACTGACCTTTATGTGCTCGACAACGAGCTCGACAAGACGATCTCCGCCCTCACTCCGGGCTCTGAAGATGCCGACATCGACGCTCTCGAAGAGAACTTAAAGCAGCAGCGCCACATGCTTATCGACGCGCGCACAAGAATGCAAAGAGACGTCTCTGACATCTTCGCAGATTCCGCTGCAAAGATAAGAGAATACGGCCTTGATGCAGCAGCACTCGTTGATTCGGGCCTTGCCAAAGACGAGCTCGAAGAGAAGATCGCACAGTACGGCAAGAACGCTGAAGACCTTATTGAAAAGACCAGAGTCACGGCTGACGACCACGTTCATTCATGTTTCCTTGAGCTCGGTCAGAGCTTCACCGATATGGAATCCACCGAGTTCACGCAGAACCTTAAGATCAGGCTCGTCGACAAGTACGACAACCTCCCTGACGCAGTAAAGAAAGTCTTCGTCACCGCAACAGACCTTGAGAAGAAAGGCGACATACTTGTCGGCACTCTCGTTAAGTCCGGCATCCCCGAGATGCTCTCTCTTGCTGATTCTTCCTACAAGGCGATAAGGCTCACGGACAACACGCAGAACTTCTTAAGAACGTCCCTTCACTCCATGAACACCGGCACCAAATTGATCGGCAAAGCCGGAAAAGCAGGACAGGTCGCATCCAAAGTCGCAAACAGATCCTCTTCGATCTTCGGCATGGTCGGCGTCGGATTGGAATTGGTCCTCCAGTTCAAGGAAGACTACGACGAGCAGTTAAAGCTCGAAGCCATGAAGAACAACCGCCAAAACATTAGATCTGAGTTCAACGCAGCTGCCACGGGCCTTGAAGACTACGCCGCAGACTACGTAAAACAGGCTATCGCAGCCCCCATGGAGCAGTCCATTAAGTCCGTCGAAGACAATATCTCAGAGCTTCGAACAACTAGAGCCGACCGCTCCGAGCAGTGCCAGAAACTCGAGAAGATCCAGAGGGAAGTTCAGGCATTGATCGCGAAGATACATGATGTGGCGTGAGGCGTCTCTGCAAGTTCCCCGCGCCCGCTCTGATTGATCCACCCGCCCGAAAAGGAGTACTCATATGTCAGACACAAAACTGATCCTTGTATGCAAAGACAAACCGATTTTAGATGAAGTAGTTAAGATCCTGGTAGCTTCCGGCAACATCGCCGAAAACGACATCGAAGCCTGGGAAGAAAAGACCTGGGACGTCAAGCGCAAGACCGGCCCCATCCACTCCAAAGTCCTCTTCGTCGGCGACATCAAGGACACCACTTCCCTGGGCTGCTTCATCGACATCAAGTACGAGCGCTGGGGCATCTGCTACGGCGTCAACTCCCGCTACGCACTCATCACGACCGACACGATCTACATCAAGGACAACGCCCGCTACAAGGCGTTCCTCGACAGTTATGATGAAGCAGTCGGTCCGGTCCTTGGATTTATTCCCACTATCGACGATCCCAACAAGGTCGCGAAAACACTGGGCGCAGTCGGATTAGCTGTTGCCACCGGCGGCGCAAGCCTTGCAGCGCAGAAGCTCTACGATGACAACAAGTTACTTGCCGAAAAAACACGCCAGCTCTGCCTGTTCGGCGCATGGCATTTTGCAGGAAATGCGCTGGGAGAGTTTGTGGGGGAGTGAGAGTTTTTGCTCGATATTTATATGATTGAGGTA
>JAEFBC010000053.1 GCA_016292155.1 Saccharofermentans sp.
CTTCGGTGTTGCAATCATCCCTGAGGGTATCGTAGAGTTCGTTCCTGAGTTCTCTGCTCTCATCGCTGAGATCAACGAGCTCCTCGCAGGCGAGAAGACAGCTCAGTTCAACGCACTTCCTGACTGGAACGCTAAGTATGAGTTCATCAAGGCAGGCCTTTCCGCTGATGCTTTCAAGGTTTTCGATATCCTTCCTCAGGGCATCCAGCAGCAGCTCTTCCTCGAGAGAGACCCTCACGGCAACGTTCAGGTATCCCTCATCGAGTCTGAGAAGCTCTTCTCCGAGATGGTTAAGAACGAGCTCGCAAAGAGAAAGGAAGCAGGCACATACAAGGGTAAGTTCGGCGCTCAGCACCACTTCTTCGGTTATGAAGGCCGCTGCGCATTCCCTTCCAACTTCGATGCTGACTACTGCTACTCTTTAGGCTTCAACGCATTCATGCTCATCCAGTATGGTTACACAGGATACCTCTCAAAGGTTTCCAACATCTCCAAGCCCGCAGATGAGTGGGTTGCAGGTGGTATGCCTATCACAAAGATGATGAACATGGAAAGAAGAAACGGTGCAGACAAGCCGGTTATCCGTAAGGCTCTTGTTGAGCTCGACGGCAAGCCTTTCAAGTATTTCGAAGCAAACAGAGCAAGATGGGCAGTTGAGACTGCATTCACATTCCCTGGTGCTATCCAGTACTTCGGACCTTCCGACGTTTGCGACAGAACAACGATCACTCTCGCTCTCGAGAAGGGTGAGTAATATCATCCCGCAACCGTTGTCACCTGAATAAGGAATGAAAACAGACGATCCCCGCATGGCGTAAGCTTTGCGGGGATTTTTCATGCACGAACAGTGGCACTAGTTATAAAAATAATTCTTACATGCTAAAATATAAGCGGAACAACTAAGCAACGCATGGAAAGGGGGAACTCCATGGTTACTTGTAATGAATGTGGATATGAGAATCACGGCCGGAGGATCTGCAAAAGATGCGGAGCGCCTCTTGATCTGAGCGCCGAGAAAAATGGTATTTCCATTGATGATCTTCCTGATATGAGCCTTTATGAGGTCAATAAGGAACTTAAGAAGCTGATCAGATATTTCGATTTCATGCGCGCACAGTACAGCGAATACGAATTCTGCAATCAGAAGCTCGATTTCCTTGATAAAAAGGGTTATGTACCTATAGGTGTTCTTATTTTCGGAATCATTATGATGGGCGTTACGACATGGCTGTCTGTTCTTGTAGCCCTGCGTGCGTTCAAGCTTTATAACGGACTTATTCTCTGGCTTGCAATGTTCTTTGTTGACGGCCTTTATGCCGCAGTCGCTTATTCCCGGAGTCTGAAGGACAACCGCAAGAAGATAAAGAAATATCTGGGCAGGGAAGTTGAGCTTGCAAAGCAGCTCACAAATTACTATAACGATTACGGTCCATGTCTTTTAGAAGCGAAGTATACTGATCCCAGGATATTGGACAGGCTGCAGAGTATTATTAAATCGGGCAGAGCCAGTTCACTCGAGCAGGCTTTGGATTTGCTTTTCGAAGATTCCGGAAGGACAAAGGAGGAATCTGCTGATTATCTTGCGTTAGTTGCTTCAAGACAGGCGGAATTCGGAGAGAAGGATGCCATGGTATTCTGTTCCGCCAATTTCTTTGGCGCTTATCACAAAGTCGGCGAAAAGATCAGAAGTGTCGCCTGAGAAGACCGGAACCCCTTAAATAAGTCATAAGTCTTGTATACATTGATCTTGCTCATACATATAATTGTTGTATGAGCAATAAAAACCGTCAGACATCAGAGATCTTATTTAATCTTGTTATCGTTATCTTAGCGGTAACAGGCACTATTCTCATGCTCACATCAGAAGCGGAAGAGGGCGCGCTGCAGTCGTCAGGTCTGGAAAACTTCAAGTTCTATACTGTCCTTTCGAATGTTTTCTGCGGAATAGTGGCGCTCATTGATCTGATATGCATTTGCGCTAAGAAGGGCACGGAAAAGATGGCAGCATTAAAGCTCGCGGCCGTCTGCGGAGTAGCCATCACTTTCGCGGTCGTGGCATTCATGTTCGGCCCGTTATACGGTTTTCCGAATTTCTATAAGAGAGGCAACCTTTTCTTCCACCTGCTCCTGCCCGTAACCGCGATAGCCGAATTCATAATTGTCAAAAGGAAAAAGATACCTTTCAGATATACTGTTTTCGCGGCAATACCCACGCTCCTTTATGCAATAGGATATCTTCTGAACATTCTGATAAATGGCATCGGAGGTCCGTGGCCCGATACGAATGATTTCTACGGATTCCTTAACTGGGGCTGGCCTGGCGGAATCGTGATATTTACAGGAATTCCGCTAACGGCGTTTGCGGCCGCCTGTCTGTTCAGGGCAATAAGCAATAAAAGAGGTGAATAACATGAAAAGATCAGAGATAAATAAAGCATTAAAGCGTATGGAAAGCGTGATCAACGAACTTAAGATCAGCCTTCCTCCTTTTTGTAATTTCACCCCTGAAGAATGGCTTACAAAGGGCCACGAGTACGATGAAGTCAGGGACAATATGCTTGGCTGGGATATCACGGATTACGGCCTCGGCGATTTTGAGAAGGTCGGATTCTCACTGATCACGCTCCGCAACGGCAACCTTAAGGCGAAGGACAAGTATCCCAAGCCATATGCCGAGAAGCTTCTTTTCATTGAAGAAGGCCAGTATTCACCGAATCATTTCCACTGGTTCAAGATGGAAGACATAATAAATAAGGGCGGCGGAAATCTTCTGATCCGTGTCTATAACTCGCTCCCGAATGAAGAGATGGATATGGAAAGCGACGTCACAGTCCATACAGACGGCAGGACATATCAGGTCAAGGCGGGAACCCAGATAAGACTTACACCCGGCGAGAGCATCTCGATCCAGCCTTTTATGTATCACGATTTTGAAGTCGAGAAGGGCACCGGAGCAGTGCTCCTGGGCGAGGTCTCACAGGTCAATGACGATAACACCGACAACCGCTTTAACCCGCCTGTAGGAAGGTTCCCGGAGATCGAAGAGGACGAGGCTCCATACCGCCTTCTTTGTAATGAATATCCAAAAGCCACATAGCCAATTTGAGCAATTGCCACATATAAAACGGCGTTTTGCCCCAAAATGTTACCCCTGTCTAAGGTAGGATAAACTTGACTTAGCGTTAGAACTAACGCATTATTATCATGAATATTTGCGTTTTTATATAATTTTATATAAGAGGTAACGTTTTGAAAAAGAAGGCAGAGAAAGAAAAGCAGGGCGCATTTGCGAGATTTTGTACTGCATCC
>JAEFBC010000054.1 GCA_016292155.1 Saccharofermentans sp.
AATGGATTCGTTGTTACGTAGAAGTCGCTGACCTCAACCTCATGCTTGTTGCCTGCAGCGTCTGTCGCAACGATCTTAACCTTGTGAGAACCGGAAGATGCGCCGCTAATATCAAATTCAAACTCACCTGTTCCGGAAACTACAGAAGCAAGCTCCTCTTTAGTCCATGACTTATACGGGGTGTCGTAATCGTCAAGATATACGTCAACGCTGTCAAGCAACAGGTTATCAGAGATACGCACCTTTGCAGTAAATTGATCTGTAGCGTAAATTTCGCTGTCCTTAAGGTTGGAAAAAGCAATATCAGGAACAGTATTATCCACGCTAAACCGGAGAGCAGCACCCTTTGTATCAAGCGTGTTCTCTGATACGTTTCCGGCTTCATCTACAGAGTAAACACTGACTGAATAAACACCATCATCCTTGAAATTATCTGAATGGATAACGTATGTATACTCAGTCCACGCACCGTTTCCTCCGGTCTTCTTTACGTCATAATCAACACCGCTTTTAAGGACTACAGGAGTATCGTTCTTATAAAGCGTAATCTTTGACTCTGTCAGCTCATTAGGGTTAACCTCAGAAATGACTATATCAACAGGATCCTTCATATACTTACCGTTGATAGCCTTAGCATCATCACTCAGGTCGTATGTGGAACCGAATCTGTTAACAGAGAATGTAATTCTCTTTGTTGATTCATTGCCGGCAAGGTCAACGACCTTAACATATAGTGTATAAACATCGTCGTTATCCTTTGTCTTGGCAAAGTTATTAAATACAAACTTATTGCCGTTAGGTACAGGCGCGCCGGTTCCGTCAGGAGTCAGCTTTCCTCTGTTGGCTCCTGAGAATGTAATAGTTACCAGATCAGGAGAATAATTCTTATCAGAATAGAGGATCTGAGGTGCAAGATCACCGTTGTTAGCTGAATTGTCTTTTACACCGGTAATACTAAGCTCAGGAGCCGTAGTATCGATATAGAATGTCTGTTCAACAGTATTAGCTGCGGCGTTGCCTGCATTGTCCTTAGCTGAGATTCGGAGTACATACTTACCGTCTTTGTTAAAATGAATGGTTGCAGTGTGCGTATCACCATTCGATGTCCACTTGCTTACAGCAGGCGCATCCATAGAAGCACCATCATCTGTAGCCTTGATCGAGACATTTACCTTATCAGCGCTGAAATTGCGGTCAACAATTGAAATAGTTGCTATTCTCGTATTCTTGAAATAAATAGCGTTAGCTGCTTCATTGTTGTCGTAGTTTACGTTAATACGGGGCTTAACAGAATCGATCTTTATATCGCCGGTATTTGTGCGGGCGATCCTGGTATTTCCTGCGTTATCTACAGCTTCGATCTGAACGATTACATTATTGCTGTTGAACTTATCAGCATCAATAACGATTGTTCCTGTCCAGCTATACGCAACATTATCCTTATCGAATGATGCATCAGATATACCGATTCCCTTAGAAACATCAAGCAGAGTGCCCTGCTTCTTCGCATTGGTATCAGTGGTATAGATAGTGTATTTAATCTCTTTAAGACCAGAGTAATATCCGTAAGGAACACGCTCATCACCAACGAATGCGGGATCTTCTGCTGTCAGTTTTACTGAGACATTACCGGTAAAGAATCCGGCAGCATTTGCATTGGGAAGAAGAATATCGATATCCGGTGCATGCTTCTCGCCCTCAGGACCCATGTTGTCAACTACAACATACACATCAGTGTTGATGGTCTGTCCCTCATACTTGAAAAAACCGGGTACAAGGTTACCTGCATCATCATGAGTCGAAATACAGTTTCCGGCACGGTCATATGCCCACACCTTAAGTTTTCCTTTATTTCCGGCAGGAACAGTAATTTTGCCTGTAACCAGAGCAGTAGAACCGGAAACGCTTTCAGTGGTTGTAAATTTAGTAACCGTCTTTCTTACTCCATCACCGCAATCGTACTCGATCCTGTCAAATCCTGATGCAGAATCTTTAACCGTAACGGTTATATCCCATTCCTTAACAGCATAAAATGTATAGACGCCGTCAAAATACTTCTTTAACGGATTAGAAGTATCCTGATTTGTTATATCAACAGAAAAATCAGTCGGTGCAGTCTGATCGATCAAAATACGGCTGACAGTTCCTTCGTTAATTGTTGTAGGATTACCATCTTTATCCGTGTTATAGAAATTGGAAGATCTGCCGTCATAAACGCCGTCTTTCTTTAACCAGTATTCAGAAACAATATTTCCATCCGGATCCTGGATCTTAACACCAGATGTTTTCGGATGAACCTTTACAGGAGCAGTATAGTATCCATTAACCAGTTTTCCTGTGGGACATTCAATTACCACTTCGGTCGAGATAGAAGTATCCAAACCCAGAGTAATCTTCGTCTGTATTGTTTTTGCTTCGTAATTCCCGCCGCCGTCAAAAGTTGCATATATGTTTAACGGTCCTTGCGCCTTTTGAGCTTCGCCGGGTTTGAAAGTAACTACGACAAATTCATTGTCATTGTTATCCTTAGAGAAAACCACACTGTCTATAACATCTTTTTCAGTACCCTTACCATCCCAGGAAGCAGAAAAATCGCCATAGTGAGCTTTTCCGTTAAGGGCCAGATTAAAAGATGTTATATTAGAATCCGCAGTAAACTGATATCCGTTATCATTAGCAAACTCAACCGGTTGATCAGGGCATTTTATGGCATAGCCCATTAAAGGAGCATTAAGACCCACATAATACTCGTTTTCAGGAGATTGTATATCTATTCGGAATTTTCCGCCTGCAGCTATGACGGTTACCTCTCCGGCAGCTTTATTTACACTTATATATTGTTTGCCTTCCATAATAACATAAGACCAATCTCCGTAATTGCTATCTTCAGCAAAGATCGGATACGTTTTCCCATACTCCAAATTAGTCCCCAAAACGACTTTACGATCGCCCTTTCCGATGTTCAGCGTATACTTCGCCTCTGTCGAAAAATAATCCTTAGCAGTTATAGTAGCCTTTACTGTCACTGTTCCGGGCTTCTTAGCAGTTACAATACCGGTCGTAGAGTTAATGCTTGCTATCTCATCCGCATCTTCACCTTCAAGTTCATAAGAAACTATAACACTGGCCGGCGGTTCAGGTGTGCCCTTTACGTTCAAACTATTTTTGGGTAACGCTGCTCCGTATTTCCCACTCATAGTCGAATTAGTAAAACTGACCGACATGGAGTATTTACCGGAAATAGTATAAGAAGCCTTACTCTCTGCATAATTTGCGGTTGCAGGCATAGTGGCAGTAACAGTTACTGTTCCTGCTTTCTTAAAATCAACGTCACCGGTACTCTCATCAACCACAGCAATTTCAGGATTTGATGAAGAGTACACTATGGGCTGAGGGTCAAGATTACTGGAAGCCGGATTCGAAAACTTCTTATTGCCCGGCACAGCAATATCTGCAGGTTCAGGTATAAGGAAACCAAAGTCTGTTCTCGTGTTTTTAACAAGCCTCACCGGAATTGAAGCATATAATTCCTCCGAGTTATTATCATAATCAAAAAAACCTTTAGACTTGATGTAATATTCAATATTATAATTCCCGACTTCAGTAAAAGAGGGCTCTTTTCCATTCTCATATGTTATCTCTGCATTTTTATCCTTAATATCCAGGAATTCATGTGCATAATGAGGTTTAGAATCATACGCAATATCTATACAATCAATATATTTCTCTAAATAATCCGAATCAGCAAAGTCAGATGGGGTTAATTGGATTGTATAATCACCTTGCCATTGATCAGATGACGCATTTGGCCAAATGTACCCTTCATAATTTTCATATCCTGTGCCCGGCGCAGTTACAGCTATCTTAAATCTGATATTAATCCAGTTTCTACTATCAAAATATTGTTCTAAGTTATATACAACAGCGCCCTTACTATCAGTTCTCTTTCTACCGTTGTTAGGAAAATCATTGCGATAAGCATCGTCATCACTATCTATTTCAACAAACGCACCTTCAATAGGCTTGTTAGTCTTTTTATCTATTACATAGATCTCATACATGCCATTTCCCTGAACCGCAGAAACCTTTACAGCATTAAACGGTATTAATATCATAAGTAATACTGTGACAAGAACGGCAAAAAGAAACGTTAAACAGTTTTTCTTAGAAAAAATAAACATGTGCTAAGCCCTCCTTGTAAACCCTTCCATACTATAATTTAACATCTTTGCACTGTAATTTCCTCTTTCTGTCAGTTCATCTTGCAGTTTTTCTTGCGGTCACTTTCTGAAGGTCATTTCCGGAGCGCCACTGAAGTGCTATTCTATTCGCATCAAATATTATGGAAAAAGGCTTTATTCCATTTCCAGCGGCATATTGTTTGTCATCTGGTCTTCCAGCACCTTTTCTGTCCACTTGCCTGTCTCAGCATTGTAGTACTGTAGGATCTCATCATACATATAATCGGTCCAGTAGCTCTGTTCGATTTCTTGTGTCTGGGTATATTTGCTTGCGACCATATCTACTTCTTTGAGTTCATCCTTTATACCCTTGTTACCTCTGTAACCTTTGATATCGAGATAATAGAACGACTGCGGCTCATCGTCGCTTACCGGGAAACGGAACGAACGCATTTTAGCTCTGTTCTCATGTATCACTTCACCGTCCTTTTCATAACTGAACGGTTCGAACTGGTACGTCACATACTTATGCGTAAGAGATCTCTCATAGATAACGCCCTGCAAAAGCCTGTTATATTCCGTATCCGCATATCTTTTGAGCATCTTTCCGTTTATGGGTGATGATGCGCCGAAAACAAGGGTAATAGTATCAAGCGTTTTATAGTAGCCTTCAAACTTTAGAAGATTATCGGAATTACAGCTTATAAACTCGCCTTCCATAACTATGCCGCCCAGGTCAGTTTTGCCAAAATCAGAATGGTTCTTTGCATAGCACTTTGTAACGTACTTATCTCCAAACAGCCTGAAGCCCGCGATCAGGCTGACTGCTGCCATCAGGACAGCTATTAATATAATGCTCTTTCTATGCTTCATATGTTTTTCCCTAATAAGCTTGATACTATAAATACAGAGTACTTAGAGGAAATGTTGCAAAAGCAGGTTAAGAACAGATCTTCGATTGCTGGAGATACTTAATCCAGTTCATTCCGGATGAAAGATCTCATCTCAGATGCGATCTCATCAGCCTTAAAATAATGCACATAGTGACCGCATCCAAGTTCTATCACCTTTGCATTTGAAAGGTCAGCCGCATAAGCATAGTGATTGCCGATCCAGTCGCTGCCATTGGTCTCTTTGCCATCGGAAAGAAACATTATCATAGAAACATCAGGCTTGGGTTTGCTGTCTATTAATCTGACAGCATCGAAAATCGCCTTGCCCTCATTTAGGACATCCACATTTACCAGATTCCTTGACGCAATAGCGCGGTAGAGATCCTTCTCTTCTTTGGAAAGGCTGTCGGGCAGAAAGCTGTCAGAATAGTAGAGTCTTGCAAGGCCCAGTTCCCTTGCAGCGGTAAAAAGGCCCTCGAGTTTCAAAGTGCCTTCAACATCGTAATTGTCATATGTTCTCGGGAGCACATTATCGAGACCGACAATTGCTTCAACCTCATCGGGATAATCCTGGGCCCAAAGGATAGCTTCCAGACCAGACATTGAATGAGGACAAAGGATAAACGGGCCTTCAATGCCGGCCCTTTCGAGAACTTCCCTGTCCTGTCTTAAGATCGTGGTAAATGATCTCTCTGTATCGACCACATCACTGAAACCATACCCGTACTTCTCGATAACAACGATCCTGTAATCGTCATTCAGAAGCGAGTACAAAGGCTTGAAATCAATAATGGGCGCAGGTGTTCCGGATCCGGACAGGAACAGCAATGTATGCTTCCCTTCGCCTTCCGTATAAACGCACATGTTGTGACCGTCGACCTCTATAAGCTGTCCTAGAGGGTGTTCGAGCAGTGGCTTCTCCTTTTCGAGCATTATCCGGTGCCAGATAAAAATGCCTGCCACAGCGATAACCAATAATGCAAGGAGAGCAAGGATTATAATTCCGATAGTCTTAAGAGCTTTTTTCATATCCATATCCCAAATAAAAATTCCTGCCCGATCTCTCAGGCAGGAACATTATAACACTTAGACTCTTTAGATCAGGGCTATTACTTAGCGAACGCTGCTCCCCTGTCAAATGCTTCCATGTTGATAGGAATCAGGTTGTGCTTTCTCTCGGGAAGGATCTCATAGAGGGACTTCTCGAAGGAATCTCTTGTAAAGCAGCCTGTTGCTGTAGCCATGCAGCCAAGCATTGTGATAGGAGCGAACATCATCTTGCCGAGCTCGGAAGCGATATCGGAAGCTTCCATAGCGATGACCTTGATGTCTGTTCTTACAGGTCTTGTCTTGATGAGGGAAGAATCGAGGATCATCAAAGCACCGGGCTTTAACTGCTTCTCGAACTTCTCCATAGAAGGCTGGTTCAAGCAGATTACAACGTCTGCATCGTTAACTACAGGAGATCCGATAGGCTCATCTGAGAAAACTACGGAGCAGTTAGCTGTACCGCCACGCATCTCAGGTCCGTATGACGGGAACCAGGATACTTCCTTACCTTCGTAAAGAGCAGCTTCTGCTGCCATCTTGCCTGCGGAGAGGATTCCCTGACCGCCGAAGCCGGCAAAAATTACAGAGAAATCAATCATTTCTTCACCTCCCCAAC
>JAEFBC010000055.1 GCA_016292155.1 Saccharofermentans sp.
ACGACAATTTGCAGGTTCCTTGTCGATTTGTCGGTTCCCTTGTCGACAATCTTGTCGGAAACGCATCCGGCTTTGCCGCCCGGTTCTCCTGTCCAGGCAGCAATGGAAGCTGTCAGGCAGGTAGTCCCGCAGGCAGTATGGCGGGCAGTGAGCAATTCCTTTGGATCGGAGGGGCAAAGGCCCGAATCGGGCCGACAATGTCTACAGGAAAATCGACAGGATACTTACAAGGTATGTCTGAAAACGCGGTGAAACCGACAAGATATTACAGTTTTTGGGACAGTTTTCATCAAAAAGCGCTGAAAAAACGACAAAAAACCGACACGAAATTAAGGCAAAATCGGTTAGTGTGCGGGCGGAGCGTTTGGGAGCAAAACGCCCGAGCGGCAAGGGGAAGAAGGGCATAAGGCAAGGCTTTTCGAGGGGCTTTGACCATTTTTGTCAAGAGTTCGTAACTTGAAAACACACCTTTTCAATATTATTATTAAATAGTAATGAGGGCTTTCTTCGGAAGGGCAAGTTCGAATGAACTTGGGAGGAAGCTCCAGAATATGGGTTGTTATGACTGAGAATAGAGAAGATTTAAACAACGGGAACGGACCCGATATTAAGACCAGATACGAATTCCTCATTGCAGGAGTTGTAGTTGTGCTTCTTTGCGTTATCGCTTTTGCGACTTTCAGGATCACAAGTTATTTAAACAGTGCGCAGTCGACGGATAATACCAACGGCTCTGCTGATGTGAGCGACGGAACGGTGCTTATCGAAGTTGAGATCAAGGAAACTGACCCGGATGAGAACGGCGATCCGACTGATCCTTCTGCTTCTGAGAATGAAGAGCCGCTGCCGACTATCAGCATCCATGACGATATCACGGTATTCCTGGTCACGAAGCAGGGCGAGGACTTCTTTAAGGCTAAAGAGGGTAGTCTCAAGCTTTATGCGGAGCCCAAGGAGACTGACGAGGACAGGCCGGCGCTTATGGATTCCGTGTCTTTCCGCGTGCTGGGCTTTTCGAGAGACGGGTGGGCTGCGATAGAGTTTGGCGGCTCGAGATATTACGTTAAGAGTTCAGATATTGAGCAGGCGAAGGCGCCTCAGAACGGATTGGATTACAATCCTCCGAAGGATACACAGGCTATAAGATTCTTTAAGCCGGTCGAGGGTGGCGAAGACACTTATGTTGCGACGATGAATACCGTGGCGTTCAGTCTTCCCGATGTCCAGAGCAGCGGAAACAAGGTCAACCTCAAAGAGGGTGAGGCCGTGAAGGTCCTTGCGGTGGGCGGCAACTGGTACAAGATCGATTATATGAATGCAGAGTATTATGTCCTCAGTTATTTGACGCCTAAGGCCGCTTATGCCGAATAATCCAAGTCTCAAACAGGATAAGATCACCGGAGTTTTGTACAAGCACCCGTTCCTGATAACGGCATTTCTCGTTCTGGTCGTGCTCATTGCGACCGGCATGCAGCTTAATAGCGGCGCGGCGGCTTGCATTATCCAGGTCTGCGGATATGTCCTGATCATTGGCTACGGTATTTACCTGAAACAGACAAAGAGACTTACGCAAGAGGCTTTGATCGTCCTGATCTTTGCGATGGGCTTTGTTTTGAGGCTCGGTTATGTGCTTTATACGGATATCGCGACGAGGCAGAACGATGCCGGCGTTTTTGAAGAGGGCAATTACAACTTTTTCCACTCGGGATACATTCTTTACATAAGAGACCATCTGGCTCTGCCGGCGGGCGATGTCAGCAAGATGGGCGAGTACTACCACCCGCCGTTACATCACATTGTCTGTGCGGCGTTCCTCAAGATCTACGAGCTTTTCCTGCCGAAGGGAACGCATAATTACGAGGCGCTCCAGGCGTTATCGCTTCTGTGGGCGAACTTCGCGGTGATAATGCTCTATAAGGACATTAAGCTCATCGGCATCAGCAGGGAAACCTGCCCTGTTGTTGCGGCGTTGATCTCGGCTGCGCCGATCTTAACGCTCCTGTCGGGCTCGGTAAATAACGACATCCTGTCTGTCCTGCTTATGTTTACGGCCATCTATTTCGGCCTTAAGTGGTTTAAGGAAGGCGGGATTAAGAACATCGTGCTGTCAGCGCTGGCGACGGGTTTTGGCATGATGACAAAGCTTGCGGTCGGTCTTATCGCGTTCTCGTTGGGTTTCCTTTTTATCGTGAAGCTCATTAAGGACATCAAGGGCAGGAAAGAAGGCCTCAAGTCGTTCTTAAATCTCGTTGTTTTCGGCGTGATCTGTGTTCCGCTGGGACTCTGGTTTGAGATCAGGAACTTTATCAATTACAAGGTTCCGATCACCTACGTGCTGCTGTCGGATAACGTCTATCAGGATGTCAGCAGGTACACGCCGGTGCAGAGGATGTTCGGTTTTTACGGGTTCCCCATAGAGGACTATTACATCAATCTCGGTTCTGACGGCCAGCAGGATTACAACATCTACATTACGCTGATCAAGACGGCCCTGTTCGGCGAAGAGAACTGCAGGGATGATTTCACGATGAGCATTACAGGTTACATCCTCCTGCTTCTTTTCCTGGCGGTGATCGCAGTTACCATCGCCGGCATGATCTACACGGTTCTGACACTTAAGAAGAGGGATTCCTTCTGGGAAGACATCTCTATGGTGATAATGGGCGTGACGCAGGTCGTATCGCTCACAATGTTTGCGTTTAAATATCCGCATATCTGCTCGATACATTTCAGATTCACCATGACGCTCGCGCTCTGCGGTGCGGTGTTCTTTGCAAGGATAAGCGGGATCAAGCTCAAGGGCAGCAACAAAGATCTCATCACGAAGATCACGGGCGTGCTTGCCGCGGCATTTTTCATTCTGTCGATAATCTTTTATACGATCCTTTGGGCATATGTCAAAGGTGAAGTCACCGTGGTCGATGTCACATGGTAGCGAAAACCGGGTCAGGCAGGGATTTCCGTGAACTGGCGCAGGGCTTCGGCGTATGCACCATAGCGGTCTTTGCGCTCTACCTGATCACCGGAATGCACGCCATAAACATGAGGGAAGCGCATCTGGCAGCTCTCATGGCACTGCTTACCGCAGCGTGCGCATTCTATGTCACTTCGGCATTTGTTAGCACCAAAAAACGCTTCATCTCACTGTTGTCAGCGATCCCGGCATTTGCCCTGTATATGCTCGTTTTCAAGCTCTCGTTCGACGCTGCGGGAAGGAAGACCCTGCCGTGTCTGGAGATCATGGAAAGCGTGCTCTTCTGGGCGGGTCTTGGCACGGTTATAGTGTCGGCGGCAGTTCTTGCCACCGGCCGCAAGTTCACTTCAAAAGACCTTATCACTGCAGTTCTCGCGGCAGGCTTTATCATGAGGTCAGTGATGGTCCTTTTCACGCCTCTTAATCATTGGCAGCACGACGTATCGAATTTCTCGCCGGACCAGGCAGGATTCCACGACACGTATATCCTTTATATCTACAACAACTTCACCATTCCTGATGTCGATGTCAGGGACTACGGACAGTTCTACCATCCGCCGCTTCATTACCTTGTGACCGCGCTGTTTTTCAGGCTTCAGAACGTTCTTCCGGTGAGGTTCGCATCTGATATCAACGGCCTTAAGATGCTCCCGATGCTCTGGACGTCATACCTTGTACTGTTCTCCAAAAAGATACTCGAACAGCTGAAGATAGAGGGCAGGGCGCTGGCATTTTCGCTGATGCTAATAGTCTTCTGTCCGCAGATGATATTCCTTGCAATCCAGGTGAATAATGATGCGCTCGCGCTCATGCTGTTCGTCTGCTCGGTATTCCTTGCATTCAGATGGTATAACAAGCCCGAACTTACGACGGTCCTGCTCCTTGCGATAAGCATCGGATGCGCCATGATGACCAAGCTCTCGATGGGCTTTGTGGCGTTCCCCATAGCATGGATCTTCATTGCAAGACTGATAAAGAACGGAAAGAAGAAGGCAGCAGGACTTATAAAGCAGCTTGCGGCATTTGCGCTTGTCGTATTTCCGCTGGGCTTGTGGTTTCCTCTACGAAACCTCATCCAGTACAACGTGCCGCTGACTTATGTCTATGAGATAGATTCATCCGCCAATATGGACGTCTGGATGTATTCGCCCCTGCAAAGACTGCTGCTCCCGTCAAAGGAGATATTAAGCACTCCGTTTATTCAGCAGGGCGTGGAACATAATGATTTCAACATTCTCCTGGGACTTATAAAGTCAGGGCTTTTCGATAACAGGACCTTTGAAAACAGCTATCTTAAGGGCACCGGCCTTGCAATGGTTGCCGTATCGGCAGCGCTTATAATCGCAATTCTTTTCTGCGCCGTAACAGGTGCTGCCCAAAGATTGAAAAAAGCTGACAGGAAGCTCCTTGATAACGCGGAAACCATATCGCTCTGGATACTTACGGCGGTTCTTGTGATCTCCGAGATTGCCTTCTGCTTTAAGCACCCGGTGGTCTGCACGGAAGCATTCAGATACATTGCTCCGGTGCTTGTCCCTGCCGCATTTGCGGGCGGAAGCATAATGCAGACAGACGGCAGAACAGCAAAGGCAGCATCAGTCTGCCTTAAGTGCCTCATTATCGTATCCGTTTTGCTGGTGATCCTGTTCTACGGCCCGTTTGTTCAGTACAGGGCGCCCTGGGAGAGCATGATCAGAGGCTGATATCCCCGTCAGATCCTGCTTCAGGATCAAAACCTGATTCGAGGCCAGGCTGCGTGCCGGGGCCTAATGACCTTCCTGACAATATGTCTCTCCAGTGCTTGCCTTCGAGCTCGTAGATCATGGCGACTGCGGCATTGATCTCCTCGTCTGTTCCCTCTGAATCAACGAAAGCAAGAAGTCCTGCGATCCTTATCATGTCAGCCTCGATGGACTTAAGGAATTCGCCGGGAGAGGTGATTACGTTGCCGACCTGGCTGTATGTGAAATCGACTGCGGCAAGAGGATAGATGAAGCTCTCGCACTGGTCGTCCAAAACCTTGGGAAGGATCTGGACAAGTCCTGCTGCAACGTCTTCAGGGAGTTCCGCGATGAGGTCCCAAGTGAGTTCCACGGAGCTGTTTGAATCGTTTTTGATATATTCCAGAAGGTCGCCGTGCATGGCGAACTGCCTTACGAAGTCCTGTTCCAGAGGCGAGAAAACGCCGTCAGCCAGAGCGACCGTCAGAAGGACGCCCTGCAAGATCATGTCGAACTGCGCAAGCGTCAGTTCCGCATCGTATCTGCTTCCTGTGACGTTCTGGAAAACGCTGTCCATCGCTCTTATCGTGGATTCAGCGTGATCGTAAGCCTCTGCGGCCTTGTCCAGAATGTCCTGTCTGTCGAATTCAACCATAGTGTTACCTTTATTATCTTAGTAAATTGAGTGCTTCTTCAAAGTTTTCAGCCTTGCCTGAAAGCAGAAGTGTCTTTAACTTGGACATAGCTTCACTGTTTCTTAATCTGATCGGGATCATTGAATTATCCACATTCATCCTGTCCAGTAAGTTCTGTCTTTTCCTCGTGAGCATATCAAGATTCTTCTTATCGAACTCCTGCTGTTCTCTTCTTTTATTCAGAGTCTCGATCGCGATTTTGTTATTCTCATTTCTTAAGCGGACAGCCCTGACACCGCCAATTATGAGGATAATGGGAATGGCGATGAGTGAGAGGACTAAGAAGAATATTCCCGCTTCAGCAGATGAATTCACAAACAGCCTGGATACAAATCTTAAAAGGGAGGTCGCGATTGACGCATAGATGAGAAACGGCCAGAAATACTTAAAAGCAGCGTACTGCTTAGGAGCGCTATCTGCAGGAAGACTGAGGCGCGCTTTGACGTCTTCGAGCTCTTTTTCTGTCCTTTCGAGAGTTTTGTAATCTGTAATGAGTCTACCGGCAAGTATTATGCTTTCTTCCTTTGTCAGGGGATAAGATGCATCCGTATCTGCAGTGATGACCGCATTTTTGGTTCCGCACTTCGGGCAGAATGCGTCTTCTTCTGTAATCTCATAGCCGCATTTAGCGCAATAAGCCATTAATCCGCCCCCTGCTTTAAGGAAATCTTTTTCATTATAGCATGAAGCAAACTCCCGACGGTATACGGGATATGATATAATCCATTAGTTAAAAATATAAAAGGGAGCTCCAGTGGTTATGGGACTTTTCGGAAAGAAAAAAGAGCAGAATAAAGCACCTGCTGAGAACAAGACAAATAATTCCGTCTCTGATGAGATGAAGATAATCCTTGCGGCACGCGAGGAAGATAAACAGGAGAAGATAGCCAGGGCCGAAGAAAGACAGCAGGCTCAGGCAGCTGCTTCCAAGGAGGAACTCTTCAAGGAAGAGCAGGCAAGCCAGGCTGCCGAGAGGATCGTCAACGGTGACGTTATCCCCAAGGGCATGACATTCTACATGCTCTGCGATGAGATCCCTTACGGCTCCATTCCGGAGAAGGAAGGCAATATCATCGTCAGAGGTAATGTAAGAGGTACGGTCAAGGCCGGAAGCGATGTCTTCATTTACCAGGGCGAGGGCGGCAGATACAAGGTAAAGATCGAGAAGATCAGAAGCGATAACAGGGAATTCGTAGATGAGATCTCCAACGCCAGAGCTGAGATCGAGATCACAAGAGGCGAGATCCCGCTCCCGGCAGATCCTGATGCCGATGCATCAAGGCCCGTCGACAGATTTGCCGTTCTTACGGACGCTTTCGGTATCGAAGATACCAAAGATCCTGCCTGCAAAGGACTTGCAAGCGCAGGCAACCCGAGAACCATCGCACTTATCTGCGAATACGGCAAGTTCAGCGGTGAAGATATGTATTTCTCCTATGTCATGGATTCGATCATGACATCCGAGTTCGTAACTCCCGCCAAGATCGGTCCTGCAAGGAACGGCAAGAGCTCTGTAGGCTTCATCGGCGTAAGTCCCAAGAACACACCGAATAAGTCTTTCCTTCCTGTTTTCACGGACAACAGACTCTGCATGAAGGCAATCAGGAACGGCTTTGCGAAGCAGGGCGGCCCTGACCAGCGCATGGCTTTGAGCTTTGCACAGGTCGCAGCTGTTGCAAGAGATCCCAATCACGACGGCTTCATCGTAAATCCGGGCGGACCTGTTACGATCACTATCCCGAAGGACCTCATCGATAAGATGGTCACAACGGAGATCTTCCGCAACAGATTCGGCGCAGGCGCAGGGGACAATGCTTCTCTTGCTCTGGGCGGCACAGGCAACACATCACTCGATAACTTCATTGCAAACGGCGGTCCTGAGATCCCGGGCATGCAGAAGATCATGATCAACAATCCTACTGACACGCCTGAGTTCGCTGCTATCGAGAATGCGGTAAAGAAGTACTGCGGTGCTCATTCAGCCATCGCTAAGGTTCTTATCCTTGTCATCACACCTGTCGAAAATAAGAACGACAAGTCATATCTCTGCATCATGGACTGTCCCGACGGACCGTTCCAGTCAGAGTGCCAGGGACTGGCAAAAGCGATCAAGCCTTATCTCAGGGGCATCAAGAAGATCCAGTTCCAGCAGTTCTCCAAGATGAGCAAGGAAGGATTCCCGGAAAAGGTACAGTGGTTATACTCAAAACTCCCTCAATAAGGGCGTTTTATAACAAATAAAGCAACACGGAAATAAAGGAATAA
>JAEFBC010000056.1 GCA_016292155.1 Saccharofermentans sp.
GTAAGTTTGTTCAGGATCTCGTCCGAAGGTCTTGGTGTAATCTTATCGATCATGCTCCAGGGGTATGCTATTCGGGATGGATCATCTACATAATGTCGAAAAGAATTATCCACAAACCCCTTAGCCACCCAGGCATCGATTATCTCCAGAACTGATGATCTGAGCTTATCGCCGTTGTGACTGCAGTTATCCATGCTGACCAGAGCCAGAGGATATGCGCCTGCATTAAATCTTGTGTAAAGGAGCGAAGCGATAAAGCCCATACAAGTGAGCGGATGCTTAGGTCCGTTCTCCATATCTTCTGCGGCATCTTTATAAAGATTGCCGTCAGCGTCTCTTAAAGCGTAACCCTTCTCCGTGATCGTGAATGATACGATCTGAAGTGAAGGACTGGAAGCGATCTCATTAAGTCTTGCGATGTTTTCTTCAATATCATAATTAGCGGCAATTGCCTCAGTGATATTGCCGATGATCTCATAGCCTGTATTGCCGTCGGGCTTAAGGTCGCAGATGATTGAGAGGTTATCGAAGGGCTTATATACGCGCTCGAAATTCTCATAGTCCATTGTGCCGCAGACGATTATGCCTGTATCGGTAAGGCCATCATTCAAAAGTCTCTGGTTGACCCTTGCGATAAAAGCTCTGAAGATGTTGCCGCCGCCTACATGAAGCCATGTGGGATTGGCAGTTGTAGCCTTCTTTACTTCATCGATATCGTACTTGGGGAGGACAACATTAATGCTGTTCCAGAATTCGGTGTTTTTAAGATTATCTTTTGACAGATTCATTTGAGAAAACTTCCTTTCGCATAACTTCCCTTATCAGACAAAACCGATAACCTTATAAACGATTATAAGATCATCGGTTTTGCGGGCAAGGGAGGAGTATTGCCAATATTCATTAATTACAAAAGTTTGCTTACTGCTTCCCACAAACCGTTTATGTAAGCAGCACCTAAAGCACGGTCGTAAAGGCCATATCCGGGTCTACCGACCTCACCCCAGATCATGCGGCCGTGGTCAGGACGGATATAACCGTCGAAACCGTTCTCATAAAGAGCCTTAACGATAGCGAACATGTCGAGATCGCCGCAGGAGGAGAGGTGAGCTGATTCGTGGAAATCAGTCTCTGTCTCGTGCTTTACATTTCTTAAGTGTACGAAATGGACTTTGCCCGTAGCTGTGAATGTATTGGCGATATCCACAACATCGTTATGGATGCCTGCGCCAAGACTTCCGGTGCAGAGGGTAAGACCATTTCTCTTGGATTCGTTGAGATTGAGATATGTGTTGATCGATTCCTTGCTGTTAACGACCTTAGGGAGGTTGAATAACGGCATCGGAGGATCATCGGGATGTACTGCAAAGTTGATATCAAGCTCTTCAGCTACAGGAATGACTGCATCGAGGAAATACTTGATGTTCGCGAAATACTGCTCGGAAGTCATGCTCTGATAGAACTTGATGTCTTCTGCCATCTGGCCGAATCTCTCAGGTTCCCATCCGGGAAGGCTGAAATTATGAGATCCGTCGATCATGGAAGCTGTGATCTTCTCCAATGTGAGCTGGACAGCTTCCTTGTGGCAGTAAGCCATAGCGGTGCTTCCGTCAGAGAGCTCTTTTGCAAGATTGCTCCTGTACCAGTCCATAACAGGCATGAAGTTATAGCAGATGCACTTAACTCCTGCCTTAGCGAGGTTCCTCATTGAAACGATATAGTTATCAATGAGTATATCTCTTGAAGGGAGGCCCTTCTTGATGTCTTCGTGGATATTGAGGCTCTCGATGACTTCCATCTCGAGACCGTGGGAATTAATCTGATCCTTAACGAGATTGATCTCGTCCATAGTCCAAATATCGCCTACAGGGATTCTGGTAAGATGTGTAGCTACACCGCTGACGCCCGGAATCTGCTTTATCTGCTGCAGTGATACGCTGTCATCACCGTACGGAAACCACCGTAAAACCAATTTCATAAAATATTTCACCCCGAATTTTACTAAAAGAGAATCATGGGACAATACTCAAGTCTCATTCTGCCTACTAGCATACTAGTAGTCTTGATGTTTGTCAATAGAACATGATATATCAAAATATAACCCAACACGTGAGTCAGTAATACCCTGCAAACTCTTGCAAAATAGGGGATAAGTTATGGTTTTATCAGGATAAAGAGGAACCTTTTTCAGCAATAACTTTTCGAATTGCGGAAAAAGAGATCAGCTCTCCTGTTCTTCTTCAACGATCTCTTCTTCAGCCTGCTTGTCTTTACGTGACTTAGGCTTGAATAATCTGAAGAGGACGGGAACAAATACTAAGAATCCAAAGAGCTTTACGACTTCTTCGATTGACGCGAAATAAAGCGCCCAGAGTTCATAGTTCTCTTCGGTAACGATCGTGTAATTGGTGCAGGTCTTTGTGACCGCAAAGGATAGAAGTCCCAGAATGATAAGAAGCGTTGAGATCACGGTGGTCTTAACGGGAATTACTTCATACTTTTCCGGATTGAGCTTTTTGACTGTCAGGAAAATACCTGCCGGAATCAGGACAGCAGCAAGGACGCCTGAAATAACCTGAATAAGATTAAGATACTGTGCCATCTGAATTATCCTCTTTATCCCCGGATTGTTCCTGTCTGGATTTCTCGACATTTATGGCTTTGGCGATCGCCTTTTCCGTGATCATCTGCGTAAGATACATAGCGCCTACGGGAGTGACGAGAGCTGCAGGAGGAAAGCAGACGCTGACCGCTAGAGCAGCAATAACGATAAGCCATATAAGCAGGAACTTAGGAAAGTTTATCATACAAAGAGTATAGCTGTTTGTAATTGTGCCTTTGATCCCGTTGCTGAATCTGGCCATGAGGGGATAGACAAAAGGCAGTGTGAATATAATAGGGAGAACCGGGATAAAGGATACGACCAGGTACCAGTCGGGGAGCTTTACACCGTTTAAGCCGTTAATTGCAAAGTAGATATTGAATCCGACGATGCCGCTGTAGATCAGATATATAAGATGAACAATGATGCCGCTCTTAAGATTCTCTTTAAGGGCTCTCATGAAATCCTTGGAGATCTCTTCGCTCTTTTTAGTATATTTACGGTAAACTGAATAATACAGAGCCGTAACGGACGCGCCTATTGTCACTATGGGAAGACAAAACAGCAGGAAAAGCGCTGAGATGATAACCACATCTCCTATTACTTTGCTTAATCTGTAAAGCCAGCTGTTCTGAATCTGGTCAAAAGATCTCTTCATCTGATATCCTTCCTTTAAAGTCAGTATAAAAGTGAACACGGTAAAAATCAATAACTTGCAGACTAGAATGGTAGACAAGAAAACGCACAAAAGATACAATACCTTCAAAGGATGGTGAATAATATGGATTCAACAAAACTTTCCGGTATTTACTCCAACGGAATGGTCCTTCAGAGGAATAAAGATATAGTAATTGAAGGCTTTGAGAACGCGAAGTCTGAGGTTACCGTAACACTTGCAGGACAGACCGTTTCCGCACCGGTTATCGAAGGTAAGTTCAAAGCGGTTCTTGCACCCATGGATGTTGTTTTCGATACCGTGCTTAAGGTCGAAGGCACAGATACCATTGAAGTCGGGGATGTCTGCATCGGCGATGTATTTATGCTCGCAGGCCAGTCCAATATGGAACTTCCTGTCGGAAGGACCTTAGAGCTCAACAGGGAAGAGGTCGAAGCCGGTGATTACCCTTATGTAAGGCAGTACACCTTAACACCGGATCTTGATATTCCAAATATCGGAGAGGAGAGCATCTGCACTCTGCCTGAATCAGACTGGATCAAGGCTGCGGGTGATTCGAAAAAAGCACTCAGTGCGATCGGCTTTTACGCTGCCAAGAGGATCTTCGAAGAAAAGAATATTCCGATCGGCCTTATCCTGAACGCACAGGGCGGATCGACTATCGAAGCATGGATGTGCGATGAGGACCTTTATGCTTCAGGCATAAGTGAGAATGAGCTCTCACAGTATAGAGGCAAAGGCACTCTCAAAAAATATGTTGAACGCTGGCAGCAGCTCTCTGCAGACTGGCGCGCAAAGGCTGACGATAACGACTTTAATATCGAAGAATCAGTTAAGGATGCCAGGCCCGTAACGCTGCCCGGTATCGTTGTAAAGGATTTCTCCGGCATTGTCTGGTTCATCAAGGAATTCGATTACGACGGAGTCTTGGAAGGCGACTGCCTCTTAAGACTCGGTGACCTGATCGACGCGGATACCACTTATATCAACGGTATCGAAGTCGGAAGGACAGAATACCAGTATCCTCCCAGAATATACAGATTCGACGGTTCGATCCTGAAGCAGGGAAAGAACACCATCATGACCAGGCTCATCGTTGAACAGGAGTTCGGCGGATTCGTGGAAGGACATCCCTATTATCTGAAGACTCCTTCCGGCGTTATCGATATCATGGGCGAGTGGAAGAATGTGGCCGAGATCAAGTGCCCCAAGTTCAATCCGATTCCGATGGCGCAGATGCTTCCTGCGGCTTTGTATTATGCAAGTATCCTTACTATAAAGAATATAGCCATATCACAGATCTGGTGGTATCAGGGCGAATCCAATGCCGGTGATCCTGACGGACTGACCATGTCAGATTCGGAACTTGCAAAGAAGATCCTTGAGCAGGGAACAGATGGTGCTGTCAATCCGTGCGGCTATGACCAGAAGATGATCAGAACATTCAAAAAGTTCAGGGAGATCTTCGGCGAGGTGCCTATGGTACTTGTTAAGATGGCTGACTACATCAATCCTCTTACTTTTGAGAGCGAAGTGCCTGAAGGCTGGAGGAAGATCCAGGAGCTTCAGGAAAGAGCGCCGGAGTATATCAGCAATGTAAAAGTAGTTACAGCGCCTACTCCCGATCCAATCTATGAGCTCCACCCGCAGAACAAGAGCGGATTGGGTGCTGACGTGGCCAAAGCATCAATAGAATTAAGTATTTAAGTATAAAAAACAGTTTATTTGTACGCCCGGGAGATGATCCCGGGCGTTATTCGTGTTGCACAAATTATAGCATTCTACGTGATTAGAGTATTGACATATCGCCGATACGGTGATAATCTCATACCAAGCTAACCAACTTCCATACAAGCATACAAGAAGGCAAACAAGTTAGCACTTTAACATTAGACCGAACCTAGGGGTTGACAGAAATGAGTGAGAAAGAACAGTTACAGCAAGAGCAGACGGCCGAGTGGCAGCCGACCCAGTTAAAACTCCGTAATAGGATGGCCAAGGATATCCGAATTAATTGGCAGCTTTATGTCATGTTCCTTTTCCCTGTAATTTATTACATCATTTTCAGATATATCCCTATGTTCGGTAACATTCTTGCCTTCCGTAAGTATTATGCCGGCGGCAGTATTTTCGGCCAGGGCCCTCTTACACTTAAATATTTCAGACAGTTCATTACAGCAAAGCCGTTCTGGGATGCGTTCAGAAATACGCTTATCCTCAATGGCCTTTATCTGCTTTTCAGATTCCCTTTAACACTTATCTTTGCTCTTCTCTTAAACGAGATCAGAAATCTTCACTGGAAGAAATTCGTTCAGACAGTATCTTATCTCCCGCACTTTATCTCAATGGTTATCGTCTGCGGTATGATCAAGGAGCTCCTTTCAACAAGCGGTCCTGTCAACGACATCATCGCTCAGCTGGGCGGAGAGAAGATCAACTTCATCGCTTTGGCAGAATGGTTCAGAACGATCTTCGTAGCATCCGGTGTATGGCAGAGCTTAGGCTGGGGAACGATACTCTATCTTGCAGCTATGTCAGGAATCAATCCTTCACTTTATGAGGCAGCAACAGTTGACGGTGCAAATCACTTCCAGCAGGTATTGCACGTAACGATCCCCTGCATCCTTCCTACGATCGCAACACTCCTTATCCTTGATATCGGCGGACTCGTCGGATCAGGCGGAGCTTTCGAGAAGGTATACCTCTTATATAGCCCTCTCACATATGAGACATCGGATATCGTTTCAACATACGTCTTCCGTATGGGTATCGAATCAGGAAGCATCAACTTTGCTACCGCAGTAGGTCTTTTCGAAGGTCTCATCAACTTAGTCCTTCTTACATGCGCTAACTTTGTATCACGCAAAGTAGCTAACACAAGTCTTTGGTAAGGAGGTAAGAATATGAGTGATATTACTAAAACAGCACCTGAGATCAAGGGCGAGATCCATATTCATAATCCTAAGAACAAGATCAAGGAATCAGCAGCATACAGGACGTTTACAGTTTTCAATACTATATTGATGGTCTTAATCTCTCTGGTAACGCTTTTCCCGTTCCTTTATCTCATCCTGCAGTCATTCACATCTGATCACGCAATCATCGCAGGCGAGCTCAGCATCCAGGGATTCATCGACAGACAGCTTGGCTTTGATGATTTCAGTATCAACACTTATATCTATGTAATTACAAGAAACAATCACGAGTTCTTAAGATATTACCTTAATACGATCTTCTATACTCTCGTAGGTACGGTCTTATCTTTGTTCTTCTCATCAATACTGGCTTATCCGTTATCCAAGCCGAAGCTCAGAGTAAATAAGGTCCTCTCACCGTTCATCATCTTCACGATGTATTTCGGCGGCGGACTTATGGCGAACTACGTATTGATGCTTAAGCTCGGTCTCAAGAACTCCATGTGGGGATTCATTCTCCCGATGCTTATCTCGACATACTACGTAATCCTCATGAGATCTTTCTTCATGAGTATTCCTAAAGATCTGGAAGAAGCAGGAGAGATCGACGGACTTAACAAGTTTGGTGTTTTCCGCCACATCGCAATGCCGTTGTCGACTCCGATCATTGCAACGATGACCTTGTTCTATGCGGTCATGTATTGGAACAACTGGTTCAATGCAAAGCTCTATCTGCAGGATAAGGCAAAGTGGCCTGTAGCTTACTTCCTCCAGACCATCATCAGAGGTGCCGGAGCATCCGACCCTGATGCGCAGAACATGTCAGCAAACATCAAGTCATGCGCGATGGTGCTTACAGTTCTTCCTATCATCTGCATCTATCCGTTCATTCAGAAATATTACGTGCAGGGCATGATGCTCGGCGGCGTAAAAGAGTAATCAATTTGTGCTAAAGGGACTTACCCACGGCAATAGAAAAATGTAAAGAAAGGAAACAGTTATGAAGACAACAAAACTTGCAAAAGTAATGTGCGTAGGTCTTGCAGTTTCAATGCTCTCCAGCTTAGCTGCTTGCACAGGCAACGGTGAGGGTTCTGAGACAACTACGATTCCCAGTCAGATCGAAACTACGCCTACTCAGACAGAAGAGAATGTTCCTTACACATATGGTGTAGGAAAGACATTCCACGCAGACCAGCCCGTAACATACACGATGTTCTTCAGTGACGCATCATGGTATCCGATGGTCGATACTTGGAAGACGGAGGGTATTTTCAAGAAGATCGAAGAGCTCACTAATGTAACACTTGACATCAAGTCTTACGATAGCGGCGACTACATGGATCAGATCACACTCGACATCCAGGCAGGCAACGCAGCTTACATCATCCCTAAGATCTATGATGATTCCAACTTCGTAGACGGTGGTGCTATCGTTCCTATCTCTGACTATGTTCAGTACATGCCTTACTACACAGAGTTCTACAACAAGTATGACCTCTCCAAGGACATCCAGACGATCACAAGATCCAATGGTAAGTACTACAAGCTCCCTGGTATGAAGGAATCCAACCTCATCAACTATTCTTTCGTTATCAGAAAGGATATCTGGGACAAGGCAGGCGTTGACGTTGTTGCTATCCAGAACGATTGGACATGGGCAGACTTCCTCGAAGCTTTGAAGAAGGTTAAGTCCTACATGGTAGCTCAGGGTATGTGCAAAGAGTCCGACTACATCTGGTCTGACCTCTGGTGCGGTAACGAGTCCGGTCAGGGTTCCGGCGGAAACCTCCTCGGCGTTATGGCAGCTACATATGATGTAAATGCTGGCTGGAACATCGGCAACGGTATGAGATACAACCAGGCTCAGGATAAGTTCCTGTTCTCACCTGTATCTGACAACTACAAGGAATTCCTTAAGACAGCTAACAGCTTCGTAGAAGCAGGCATCCTCGATCCTGAAACATTCACACAGGACGACGCTACAGCTACATCCAAGTACTACAACGGCAAGACAGCTATCATGTCTATCAACCAGGGCCAGTGGGCTAACTATGAGCAGAACATGACAGCTCAGCTCGGTGCAGGCAACTATGAGAACTACGTAATCACAATGCCTATCGGTTCTACAAGAAACTCCACAGTATCTCCTGAAAGACTTGAGAACGGCGTTATGATCTCCAAGAAGGCTCTTGATGAGCTCGGCGAAGATGGTTTCATCCAGATGCTCAGATTCGTTGACTGGCTCTTCTATTCTCACGAGGCATATGACCTTACAAAGTGGGGCGTTAAGGACGTTCACTACACAGAAGAGAACGGCGTAAAGAAGCTTAAGGACGGTTTCTGCTGCTCTGGTCTCGGTTTCGGTAATGACGAAGCAGAGTCAATGACAGACATCAGACTTAAGTGGGGTTATGCAGGCGGTAACTTCTGGTACGGTGGTACTGTTGCAGAAATGTCCGACAACCTTACAGGACCTGTTGCTGATTACGTTGCACGTGACGCTCAGGACAGAGACGTTCCGCCTCTTGCTCCTGGTATCGCTCCTACACCTGATCAGAACGAAGAGATCAATCTTATCGCTACACCTTTGATCAGTAACGTAAACGCTTGGACACTCAAGTTCGTTACAGGTCAGGCTAAGATCGACGCTCAGTGGGATGAATATGTTAAGTCCTGCGAATCACTTAACTATCAGGGTCTCGTAGACATCTACGCAAAGCTCTACAAATAAGCTATAGCTTAGATAACGTTAAGTTTAATAAGGAGTTGTCTCGCAAGAGGCAACTCCTTTTTTGATGTCTTTCAAAAGGCGGTTTCTTTTTCCGACAACTTGTAAGATGCGCCATTAAATGGCGACTTGTAACAAGGCTTCGACTATGTGGTGACTTATGCAGTTGTTGACCGAAAATCAGCCCAAGACTTGCACAAAAATGGCTTTATATGCAATTGTTGCCCACTTTTTTATCCAACAATTGCATACGGGGCAATGAACGCTAAAAAACAGGCCCCGGAGGGCCTGTGTAACAATGTTACATTTTGAGAAGAAAGCCTGTTAATTCCCGAACATGTTCCTGGAATTCTTGTAGCAGACCTTCTCGACGATGTCCTTAAGGATGCGCTTGTCGTTAGGGAATCTGCCACGCTCGACTTCTGTTCCGAGGTAATTGCAGAAGATTCTTCTGAAGTATTCATGTCTCGTGTAGGACAAAAAGCATCTGGAATCTGTGAGCATTCCGACAAACGCGGAAAGGGGACTCTGATTGCAGAGAGACCTTAAGTGATCTTCCATGCCTGAGAGGTTGTCGTTAAACCACCATGCGGCGCCGTGTGAGATCTTGCCGGGCACGCTGCCGTCGTTATATGCACCGCAGAGAGTGTCGATCACGGTATTGTCTACAGGGTTAAGTGAGTAGATGATCATCCTGGGAAGGAGACCGTCACTGTTAAGCTCATCCATAAAGCCTGTGAGCGGAGTTACAAAATCGAATGAACCTGTGATGATGTCGCAGCCGCAGTTGATTCCAACCTTATCGAGCATGACGGAATTGACATTTCTCTTGCATCCGAAATGAAGCTGCATGGTCCAGCCACGCTTAGCATATTCGCGTGCAAAGAAGAGCATGAGGTCTGTCTTGTACGCCGTGAGTTCCTCAGTTGAGAGTTTAGTATCAGGCGAGGACATTTTCTTTGCGAGAACATCGTCTGAAGTGACACCCAGATCTTTTCCGAACCAGATGTATTCGGTGCCGTGATCTGAGAGCCTGCATCCGTGGGCTTCGAAATGGTCGAGCCTTGAGATCAAGGCTTCCTTAAGATCGTTTACTGATGTGATCTTTTTGCCGGATACATTTTCGAGCTTTGCGACATAATCATTGAAGCTGTCTTTCTCAATATCAACGATGTTGTCAGGCCTGAATGCAGGGAGGACCTTTGTCTCAAATCCTGAGTCCTTGATCTGCTCGTGATAGATAAGAGAATCACACGGATCGTCAGTCGTGCAGATGAGTTCAACATTAGACTTTCTCATAATGGTCTTAGCTGATAACTGACCTGAAGCGAGCATCTCATTTGCTTTGTTCCAGACGTTTTCCGCATTTAAGACCGTAAAAGGTTCTTCGATGCCGAAGTATCTGGCGAGCTCTAGATTTGTCCAGTGGTATAAGGGGTTGCCGAATGCTGATTCGACAGCCTTTGCCCACATCATGAACTTCTCTTTATCAGTGGCGTCTCCTGTGATGAAACGCTCATCGATGCCTGATGCTCTCATGAGACGCCATTTATAGTGATCACCGCCGAGCCAGAGCTTGGTGATGTTCTCGTAGTTTATATCTTCAGCGATCTCTTTTGATTCAATGTGACAGTGGTAGTCGACTATCGGGAGATCTTTTGCATATTCGTTATAAAGTGTGAGGGCGGTATTGTTTTCCAGAAGGAAGTTGTCGCCTGTTAAGCTTTTCATAATTCACCTCGGTTTGTTGTATAACTCTTATAAAATAACTTATTTCTGCTGTAATCGCAACCAAAAGTATGGTAGAATACCAGTTGTTTGTGAGGTGATATTTATGACGTTTTTTGAAAAGGTTTACAACACCGGAATAGTACCGGTCGTAGTGTTAAATATGGTTGAAGATGCAGTGCCTCTCGCAAAGGCTTTGCTCAAGGGCGGAATCGATTTTATGGAGATCACATTCAGAACAGCATGCGCTGCTGATTCGATCGCTGTTATCGCAAAAGAAGTTCCCGAGATGACCGTCGGTGCAGGTACTGTAATAAATGTCGAGCAGGCTGCTCTCGCTGTAAAGAGCGGTGCTAAGTTCATAGTATCACCCGGCCTTGATGAAGGCGTTGTTATCTGGGCAAAGGAAAATAATATCCCTGTGATCCCCGGATGCGTTACTCCGACTGAGATCATGAAGGCGATCGGTCTGGGTCTTAATGTTGTTAAGTTTTTCCCGGCTGATGTTTTCGGCGGTATCAAAGCAATAAAGGCTCTGTCTGCTCCTTTCGGACAGGTTAAATTCCTGCCTACGGGAGGCGTTTCCGAAGCAAATCTTAAGGACTTCATCGAGAACAAATCCATTGCAGCCATCGGCGGAAGCTGGGTATGCAAGAAGGATGACATAGCAAACCACGATTGGGATAAAATAACAGCATTATCAGCTAATGCGGTAAAGATCATTAAGGAGACTAGAGCATGAGCAAATATCTGACTTTCGGCGAATTGATGTTAAGACTTAAGAGCCCCGGCAGGGAGAGATTCCTGCAGTCTCCTTCTCTGGAAGCGACTTTCGGCGGCGGCGAAGCTAATGTTGCCGTATCACTTGCAAACTACGGACTTGAAGCAGAGTTCTTATCTGTAATTCCTGATAATGCTATCGGCGATGCTGCTATTGGCGAACTCAGAAGATTTAATGTCGATACATCCAAGGTCATCCGTACCGCAGGAAGAATGGGCATCTACTATCTTGAGACAGGTGCTAACCAGCGTGCGAGCAAGGTAATCTACGACAGGGCATATTCTGCGATCTCACTTTTCGCGCCTGAGGGATACGATTGGGATAAGGTCTATGAAGACGTAAAGTGGCTTCACATCTCAGGCATTACACCTGCTATCTCCGAAGAGACAAAGGATGCTTCGATCCTTGCTGTTAAGGAAGCGAAAAAGAGGGGCGTTACTGTCTCGATCGATCTTAACTACCGCAAGAACCTCTGGAAATACGGCGTTGATGCTAAGGAAGTCATGACCGAAATGACTAAATATGCAGACATCATCATCGCAAATGAGGAAGACTGCCAGAAGTCATTGGGACTTAAGTGTGAGAGCAATGTCGAAGGCGGCAAGCTCGACCAGGACGACTATAAGAAGCTTAGCGATTCGCTCCTTGAGAAGTTCCCGAACGTTAAGAAGGTTGCTATCACATTAAGAGAGAGCAAGAGCGCAGATATAAACTTCTGGGCGGCAGCTCTTAATAACGGTTCTGAATTTATCGTAAGCCGCAAATACGAGATGTATGACATAGTCGACAGAGTAGGCGGCGGAGATTCTTTTGCCGGCGGACTCATCTACGGCCTTAATGAGCTGGAAGGTGACAGGGAAGCGCTCGAGTTTGCAGTTGCTGCAAGCTGCTTAAAGCACACGATTGACGGTGACTTCAACAGGGTCACGATCGATGAGGTCATGAAGCTCGCAAAAGGCGACGGATCCGGCAGAGTCCAGAGATAAAGACTTCGTTTTAACATTGTAAAAAAAGTAAGGCAAAATTGTTGCAAAAAATACTTTGACTGTCAAAGCTATTTACAACAATCCCTTGTGAATGCTAATATCCCGGTATCAGAACTTCTTGATAAAGGAGGATGATGATATGGATTTGTTTGGGTTTAGAAGTATTTTGAACTCAACACCTTTTGCTGTTTTGGCAGTTGCATTTGCCACGCTTTTCGTGATTTTCCTGATCAAATATATAAAACGCGGAAGACAGATAGAAGAACTGGAAAGACAGCTCGGGATAAGAAAGCCTGTGCAGCCTCCGGTTCAGCGGCCTGTCCAGCCCGTACAACAGCCGGTACAGCAAACGGTTCAGCAGCCAGTATATCAACCGGCACAGCAGCCTGTACAACCTGTATACCAACCGGTTCAACAGCCTGTGTATCAGCAGGTGCAAAGACCTGTTCAGGCACCAGTCCGGCAGCCGGTACAATCTGTTGCTCAGGCTCCGGTAATGCCGGTCCAGTCCGTATACCAGCAGCCTGTTAACGCGCCCGTTTCTGCGGCTCCTGCAGCACCTGTTTCCGCAGCACCTGCTGCACCTGCCACGAAGCCTAAGCGCGAGAAATTCTTCAGCAGCATCAATATCACTTTCGGAATCGGCGTATTGCTGCTTACGATGGTAGGCGCCACTTTCATGACGGGTTCATGGGAATGGATGTCTGATGCTGTCAGAGTAATAGGACTTATCGCGATAGTTATCCTGATCTACGGAATGTCATTTTTTGCCGGAAAGGGCTTGAAGCTCCAGCAGACGGGCTTTGCGCTTTATACGCTCGCGAGCCTTCTGGGACCTATCGTTGTTGTGGGTATGGGAGCTTATGAACTGTTCGGTCCTGATTTCTCGTTCAAACACGGAGGCGGCTGGATAGTTGCGGCCGTTGCTTCGCTTGTTCTTCTTTTGTCTTCAATTGCCGGACGGTTCATTTTCACAGAGAAAGGCAAATCGAATGTTTACCGGACGACGACTTATATTGCTCTTACATGGCTCGTGGTCTTCGTTTCAGCTCAGTTAGGGCAGGCAAATCTGGATATCAATGAGTGGACAGCGATCTGCCTGGGCCTTGCGACTCTTGCTCTGATGCTGAGGATAGTAGCTTTAATACCTTCGTTCAGAGATGAAATATTCTTCAAAGTTTATTCGGAGATAATGACATATGTTCCTGCGGTATTACTGCTATTCACGGTAGCGTTTGCTGACATCGCGGTCGTTGCCGGTACTGTAGTTGAATTTGCAGCGCTTGTTCTGTTAGCCAAGTTCTCGAAAGGCAGATCGTGGGTTAAATACATCACTCCCGTTATGGGATTTTTGATCGAGATATCATGGGTCGTTTTCATAGATTCGGATGAGATGGTTCTCGTTACCTCGGTCATGCTGGCCATCACATTCCTGCTGTTTGTGATCCATAAGATCCTTAAGATATCTTCATGGGCATCTGATACGGTTCTTCCGATCCTTTTAAACACGATTACAGCTATCATGTCGATAGAAGACTGTCCTGTCATGGGAGTAATATCCTGCTTTATTCTGATAGTCCTGTTCGTATTCAGAATGACGCTGGAGCCTGTATTTGCCCGAAAAGGAACAAAGATCTCCGAGTTCTTCAGAAAAGAGGTTCCGGTTACGGAGCAGGTCTTTATGGCTGTCCTTACCGCGCTCTATTACTACATCGGAGTGATAATTCTCTACTTCGTTCCTGAAGATAATCCGGTCTCCGGCAATATCTATTTTCCTGTCATGGCCCTGATCCCTGCGGTCGTTATCCTGATCTTCAGATTCGCAACCAGGGATGATTTCAGGCTCAGGCTGATCGGCATGATAATGGCGGGAATATCTCTTGTGGCAAGCTTTTTCTCGATCTTTGCATATACCAGGGGATTTGCATTCTGCAAAGACCTTTACATCTGCGCATGGCTCCTGACTTTTGCATTCATTCTTTTTGCCGCTAACTTTAACGTTAAAGCTATCAAGAATAAGAAGATAGGAATCGGCTCTGTTGCCTGGTTCTCTGCCTGTGTAAATGCATTATCTGTAGGCGTATTCCTCACGATCGAGTTCAACGCCCATCAGGAATGGGGCCTGGAATTTATTCCTGAGGATTATATCGATCTGACAAGACAGATAGCTGCTCTTGCTTTCCTTGTGATCAATGTGGCAATGGTCGCAGTGGCATTTTTCAAGAGAAAGCTTGAGAGTGAAAATATCTCAGCCATGAAGTATTTATTCCTGGCATTTTCGATTATCTGGTTCCTCTGTTCGGCAGCACTTATCGGAGCGAACTGGCAGACATTTGCGGTAGCTGTCATCTTTGCAGTTATATTGTCTCTGCTTAAGGCTGAGTTCTTTGCAATCGTTCCCATATTGGCAGCTGAGATCTGTTTAATGGCCGAGATACCGGAGATATGCGGCACGGATCTGAACAATATCCTGATGATCGTCCTGGCGCTTGCTGTTGCAGGCTTGGGAAGAATACTGTTCCGCAAAGCCGTGTTCTCACAAAAGAGCGCAGACTATCTGACGCTGACATCCTGGTTGTTCCTTTTCGGAATGAGAGACAGGGACTATATTCCTATGGCAGTCTGCTTTACGCTCGCATGCCTTGTAATGAATCTTGCGGGCAGGGTAAAGGTGCCGTTGAGAGTGCTCTTCGGTATTTTCTCGGTATTCTGCTGTTTAGGCATCATCGTCCAGCCGTATATCGAATACCCTGATGTTATTAGTTTTGAGATCACTCTTGCATTGCTGCTCGGAACGCTGCTCCTGAACTGTAAGGTGATAAAGCCGTTCCCGGAAATTGCTGCCAGGTACATCTGGTTTGCGGGAGTATCGCTGGCACTGGTTGCAGAGGGCATCTCCGCGGCAGTCACAGGTGAAGCTGTTGACCTCATAATCGTCGGAACTGCCGCTATCGGAATCTTTATCTTCTCATTCATCAGGCGTCTCAGACTGTGGTTTATCCTGGGCATCGTTTCCATGGTATCGATCGCGATCTACCTGTCTGTGGTTTTCTGGGCAACGCTTGTATGGCTTATCTATCTCCTGGTTTCCGGAAGCATCCTGATCGTCATGGCTTCTGTCAATGAGTGGGGCAAGAGACATAACAAGGACGGAAAAAAGAGAAGATTCTTCGAAGAGTGGAAATGGTGATATAGACCATTATCTGGCAATAATAAAGCCCGCCAAAGCCTCTGTTTTATGAGCCCGGCGGGCTTTTTTCCTGCCCTTCGGGCCAGAGGTTTCCGTTATTGTTTTGTCACGAAAAGGACTTACATAAAACCTTAAATTTGATTTACATGTTACTTGTGCCTTGCTAAAATTACCACGGGGAAAAGCGAGGTTTAATGGGTGTAAAAGACATTAAGAGAATTGCTGTCAAAGCAATTGCGATACTGGTAATGGCTGCTGTTGCTGCAGGCATCGGCAGTGCATATTCTGACCCGGTCGCTGTTGAGGCCGATACCAAGTACGCGACTCTTTACGATGTCTTCAAGGAAAGAAGCGGGAAAGGCGACGGATTCATGTCGCAGGAGAGTTTCCGCAAGCAGGTCCTTAACAACTGCAAAAGACTTGATAAGATCGCATATACCGCAGGCAATCAGGAAAACTGTCTTGCATGTGACGGTTACGTGAGCCTCGTATTCAGGCTTACATTCGGCACGGTTCATGAATTCAAGAAATACTACGAATACAAGACCAAGAAGTTTAAGTACCGCTGCAAGTACAGCAGCAAGGAAGAGCACAAGAAATGCGACAGTTATGTCGACAGATATGAGGTCTACAGACCCGGCGGCACTTCCGTTACGTGGCTCTACAACAATTACGTCGACAAGATCGTAAAGCCCAGAAGTTCCAGAAGGAAGAATGTTGAAGGCTTTACTAATAAGCAGTGGGTATCATATCTTCAGAGCATCAACGCGCAGCCCGGTGACGTGATCATCTGGGATAACGACTACAATTACACATACTGGACGCACATCGGTATTTTCGCCGGCATCGAAAACGGCGTCGCCAAGATGTGGCATTCCTCCTCAGTCAAGAAGAAGGCGTGCAAGCAGAGCATGTCTGAGATAACTGAAGATGTTAAGTTCCTTAAGTTCGCATGCGTTATTCCGCTCACGGATGTTCCGGCGAAGGTAGGCTTCTGCGTTGCTGACGACGGGATCGAAAAGGATTTCTCCTACTCTGTCTATGAGGACGCGAACTGCAAGACCAGGATCGGAAGGATCGCGAGCAGCTGTGTCCTGAAGGACCAGTCCAAGCTCGACAGCATCCTGATCTATCCCAATTCCGACAAGAGCGCATTCGAGAAGACCCTCTACGTCAGAAGGGATCTGGCGCCATACCAGACGGCTGCCACGAATCTTACCGAGACCGGTCAGACGGTATATAAACTGGTGATAAGGATCGAGCCGGGAGAAGGCAACAAAGGCGTCCTGAAATACTCGATCTACGGCGCCAAAGACACCCGGTATTACGACGGCAAGGCCATAGACGATTACGATTACCGGTCCGGCGGACAGGTGATATCGATCACGGATTACAGATAACACATAAAAGCACTCCAAAATCCTTAGTCGCGGAGTGCTTTTTAATTTATTTGTAAATTTGCGCTCGCGGTTTTTTATAATATAATAGTCTAGTGTTTACGCTTTGATTTTAAAGTCGGGATTTGTGCGCGGCTTTATGGAAGGGGTGCTCTATGGATTTTCTCGCTAAGACTACTGATGCGATGACCGATTTGGAAATAAGGCATGCAAATACCGTAAGGGAACTTGCGGGCGAGTGCCTCGTTTTGCTCGAGAATGACGGCACTTTACCTTTGAGAAGTTTAGGCCGTATCGCAGTATACGGCAACGGCGCCAGGCACACTGTAAGAGGCGGCGGCGGATCCGGAGAGGTCAACACAAGATATGAAGTATCGATCTGCGACGGCCTTGCCGAAGCAGGTTTTGAGATAGCATCCACAGGCTGGCTTGACAGATACGATGAGATCTACGATTCAACTGTCAAAGCTTATATGGATAAGGTCGAGTCGACCGCAAGAGAGCGCGGCGTTCCTACTACAAGCGTTTATTTCGAGATGGCACTGGAAGCACCCGTTATGCCGCTCATCACAGAAGAAGATATCGCTGAGGCTTCATGCGATACTGCGATCTTCGTAATCTCCAGAGATTCCACCGAGGGAAGAGACAGAAAGCCTGAGAAGGGCGACTATTATCTGACCGACGAAGAGGAATACAATCTTAATTTCATCACGGACAATTTCAGCAAGGTAATCGTTCTCCTTAACATCGGAGGCGTTATCGATATGAACCGCCTTAAGCACCGTCCGGGTGTAAGCTCGATCCTGTTCGTGGGCCAGGTA